>NZ_WQDM01000019.1:0-16929 GCF_013033125.1 Ruegeria sp. HKCCA4008 | reverse complement strand
TCGCTCTTGTCTCCCCTCCGTTCTGGGAGCCGTGAGTCACGCAGCGCAGCTAAAATCAATGCATCCTGAGCCTAGCTATGGGGTATAGTGGTGCAGAACGGAATAGCGGGAAACATAGAAACGTATTTTAGATATGGTCAGAAAACATGAGTGTTCCGTGGTGCTCCAAGATTTTGGTTTTGGATTTCCCTCAGCGGCACCAGATAAATCCAAGTCAAACGGATTTCGGCCCTCGCAACGTCCGCTGCCCTGCCGACAGGCGCGTTAAGCGCGTTTCTCTCCGATCGAGGCGACACCCAGAACGTCCAGAACTTTCGCTTCGATATGCTCGGCATTCATGCCGGCCACCGCATACATGTCCGCGGGGCTGGCTTGATCGATGAAGATATCAGGCAAAACCATCGAGCGGTATTTCAGGCCCCGATCAAATACACCTTCATCCGCCAAAAGTTGAGCGACATGGCTGCCAAAACCCCCAACGGCCCCTTCTTCTATGGTGATCAACGCCTCGTGGCGGGACACCAGATCCAGGATCAGGTCACGGTCAAGAGGTTTGGCAAAACGAGCGTCGGCAATCGTGGGCGTTATGCCTTTGGCTGAAAGGGATTCCGCCGCCTTCTGAACCTCTGCCAGACGTGTACCGAATGAAAGCAGAGCCACCCGCGCACCTTCCCGGATAACGCGGCCCTTGCCGATTTCCAGAACCTCGCCGCGTTCGGGCAAGTCCACCCCGACACCTTCGCCGCGCGGATAGCGGAACGCAATGGGGCCTTCGTCATGCGCAGCGGCAGTCGCCACCATATGCATCAGCTCGGCCTCGTCTGCGGCAGCCATGACGACCATACCGGGCAGGTTGGCCAAATAGGCAATGTCGAACGACCCCGCATGGGTGGCGCCGTCAGCCCCGACCAAACCTGCCCTGTCGATTGCAAAACGTACAGGCAGGCGCTGAATCGCCACGTCATGGACCACCTGATCGTAACCACGCTGGAGAAAGGTCGAATACATTGCGCAGAACGGCTTCATTCCTCCTGCGGCAAGCGCAGCCGAAAACGTCACGCCGTGCTGTTCGGCAATCGCCACATCAAAGCAACGTGACGGATAGCGCTCGGCGAACAGATTGAGGCCAGTTCCGTCGGGCATCGCAGCGGTCACGGCAACGATCTTGTCGTCACGCGCGGCCTCATCCACCAGCGCCTTGCCAAATACAGACGTGTAAGAGGGCGCGTTTGAAGGTGCCTTCTTTTGCTCCCCAGTAACCACATCGAACTTGGCCGTGGCATGGCCTTTGTCGCGGGCCTGTTCGGCGGGGGCATACCCCTTGCCTTTTTTCGTCAATACATGGATCAGAATCGGCCCGGTTGCCCTTGATTTGACCGTACGCAGAACAGGCAGCAGCTGGTCCATGTCATGGCCATCTATCGGGCCGAGATAGGAAAACCCAAGCTCTTCGAACAGCGTGCCGCCCACCGCCATGCCTTTCAGCATCTCTTTGGCGCGCTTGGCGCCCTCCCGGAACGGCTCGGGCAGCAATGAGACAGCGCCTTTTGCAGCGGCTTTCAGATCGTGAAACGGTTCTTCGGAATAGATACGCGACAAATAGCTGGACAACGCACCAACTGGCGGCGCGATGCTCATTTCGTTATCGTTCAGAATGACGATCAGACGCTTTTTCAGGTGGCCTGCATTGTTCATCGCTTCAAAGGCCATGCCCGCAGACATCGAACCATCGCCGATCACCGCAATTGCGTCGCCCAACCCTTCGGGCGTTACACCACCCAGATCCCGCGCAACAGCAAAGCCCAAAGCAGCGCTGATCGACGTGCTGGAATGCGCCGCGCCAAATGGGTCATAGGGGCTTTCGCTGCGCTTGGTGAAACCACTGAGCCCACCTTTCATGCGCAATGTGCGGATGCGATCACGTCGTTCGGTCAGGATTTTGTGCGGATAACACTGATGACCCACATCCCAGATGATCTTGTCTCGGGGCGTATCAAACACGGCGTGCAAGGCGGTGGTCAGTTCAACAACCCCCAAGCCGGCCCCCAGATGCCCGCCGGTGACGGCAACCGCCGAAATTGTTTCGGCCCGCAACTCCTGTGCGACCTGGTGCAGTTGCGCGTCCGAGAACTGCTTGAGATCCGCAGGGCGGTTCACAAGATCCAGCAGGGGCGTATTGGGGCGGTCAGACATGTGGCGCGTTCCTGGCTTAGCTGTCCCGGGCAATAACGAAGCGGGCGGCTTCCTTCAAGGTTTCCGCCTTCGGACCAAACCCGTCCAAAGCGGCGCAGGCCTGATCCACCAGCTCACTTGCGCGGGCTTTGGCAGCGGGCAGACCCAAAAGCGAAACAAAAGTGGCTTTCCCTGCCTCAGTATCTTTTTGCAATCGCTTGCCCGCCTTTTGGGCATCGCCTTCAATATCAAGGATGTCATCTGCGATCTGAAAAGCAAGACCCATTGCCCGGGCATATCGGCGCAACGGGTCAGGATCGGATCGGGCCATAACGGCGCCAACGCAGGCAGACCACTCGATCAGGGCGCCTGTCTTTCCGGCCTGAAGACGCGTGATTTCGTCCAGCGACAGCGGTTCGGCGGCCGTTTCTGCGGCAATGTCCAGCGCCTGTCCCAGCACCATACCTTGTGCGCCGCTGGCTTTGGCCAGGGTCAGGGCAAGGTCTGCGCGAATGTCTGCGGACCCAACCTGCGAACAGGTGCAAAGTTCAAAAGCAAGCGTCTGAAGGGCATCCCCGGCGAGAACAGCCGTGCCCTCATCCCACTCTACGTGAACGGTGGGCCGCCCGCGGCGCAGGTCATCGTCATCCATGCAGGGCAGGTCGTCATGCACCAGGGAATAAGCGTGCAGCGCCTCTATGGCCGTGGCCGGCCAGATCGCCCGGTCTTCTTCAACACCGTGCAGTCGGGCACTTTCCAATGCCAGAAACCCGCGCAGCCGCTTTCCGCCTCGGGTGGCATACGCCATGGCCCGGGTGACACCCACGTCTGCAAACGCGCCCAAAACCAGATCAAAATGGCTTTGAATGCTGGCAGCATCCTGCGCAAGTCTTTCGGGGAACATTCACATACCTTCGACAGGCGTCGTACCGGTCGGCTGACCACTGGCGTCCAGAGTGATCGCTGCGACTTTTTCTTCCGCGCGCTTCAACTCCTCCTCGCACCGCTTTTTCAGCGCCGCGCCGCGTTCGTACAGCGCAATTGATTGATCCAGCGCGACATCGCCACGTTCCAGCTGGCCGACTACGGCTTCAAGCTCTTTCATCGCCTGTTCGAATGTCATCTGGTCTACGGGGGTCTGGGTCATCGGGCTGCCTTTATCAATTCTTCCACATGGGCGCGTGTGGCCTGGGCCAGTGCGTTCAGATCATACCCGCCTTCCAGAGTCGAGACGATACGACCGTCGCAAACCTCGTCGGCAATCCTGCACAGCTCGGCGGTGATCCAGGCGAAGTCATCAGTGGCCCAGTTCAGATTGGCCAGCGGGTCGTCCTGATGGGCGTCGAACCCGGCGGAAATGATAATCAGTTCCGGCCTGAAGGCCCGCAAGCGCGGAAAGGCCTTCGTTTCATAGGCGGCACGCATCTCGGCGCCACCACTGCCGGGCGCCAGAGGGATATTGAGAACCGTATCGTAAACACCCGTTTCCTCGGGCCGGCCCGATCCGGGCCACAAAGGCATCTGCTGGCTGGTTATCACCAATGCCCGCGCTTCATCCCACAACAGGTCCTGGGTTCCATTGCCGTGATGCACGTCGAAGTCGACCACGGCCACATGTTTCAAACCGTGATGGTCCAGCGCGTGTTTCGCCGCCAATGCTGCATTTCCAAACAGGCAAAAGCCCATGGCCGTTTCGGTTTCCGCATGATGCCCCGGCGGGCGAATGGCACAGAACGCGTTCGAGGCTTCACCGCTCAAAACCAGATCAACGGCCCGCACCACCGCACCCGCCGCGCGGTAAGCTGCGTCCACCGATCCCGGAGACAGGAACGTATCCCCGTCGATCTGTGCGAACCCGTCCGCAGGGTGCGCGGCCCGAATGTCGCGAACATAGCTCTCGGGGTGAATGCGCAGAAGATCGTCATCCGCAGCCATCGGAGCCGTCACCCGCTTCAGCTCCAGCGCTTCCAATGCATGCAGAATATGCTCCAACCGCGCCACCCGCTCCGGGTGCCCGTCAGGTGTCACATGGCCCAGACAATCGGCGTGGGTCAAAAGGGCGGTTGTCATTGGGATCCCATCTTCATCTGGCTACAAATATCCTCGCCGAAGGCCAAAAAACGCCGCGCAGCGGCATCTCAATCCGGCGCAAGCATATACCCCGCGCCCCGCACAGTCTGCAAATAGCGTGGCTGCTTGGGGTCCTGTTCGATTTTGCGCCGAAGGCGCGTGATCTGTACATCCACCGCGCGCTCCTGCGCCTGACCCTTGTCGCGCCCCAAATCCTCGACCAGCTTGGCGCGGCTGATCGGCTCTCCGGGCTGGGCCGAGAATATCTTCATCAACTGGCTTTCGGTTGCGGTCAGACGGACCGGGTCTTCGCCCTGCCACATCTCACCGCGTTCAATGTCATAGCGGATGGGCCCGAGGTTCAGGATCTTCGCCGTGGTTTCTTCTGCCGGCGTTTCCGGCATCCGGCGCAGGATCGCATTGATCCGCAACAGCAGCTCTTTCGGCTCGAACGGTTTTGCCAGGTAATCATCCGCCCCGGCCTCGAGACCCGCGATCCGGTGTTCCGTCTCGCCCTTTGCGGTCAGCAGCAGGATCGGTGTCGTATGCGTTTCCCGCAAAGAACGGGTCAGGCTGACACCATCCTCGCCCGGCATCATCACATCCATGACGATCATGTCGAAATCCAACCCCGACAATACGCGCCGCGCGTGGGCCGCATCCCGTGCCGCAGTAACCAGAAACCCGTTTCGCATCAAAAACTTCTTGAGCAGATCACGAATGCGCTCGTCGTCGTCAACAATCAGCAGATGGGCATCCATATCGCTCATGTGGTTGTATCCCGAAGTTTCGTATAGGCATGACGCATATCAGCATCCATCATCGCTTCAAGCACTTTGCGAAAACCGGCCACGGCTTCGGGACCGGCATCCTTGTAGGCGGCGCGCATTCTTGCCCGCTGAGCATCCGACAACGTGGTTTCCAGCGACTGCCCCTTTTCTGTCAGAAATAGGTGGCGTTCGCGTTTGTCCACTGTACCCACGCGGCTTTCCACCAAACCATCCTCGATCAAGGTTCGCAAAACCCTGTTCAGAGACTGTTTTGTTACGCCAAGGATGGCCAACAAATTGTTGACCGTCGTGCCCGGCGCGCGGTTGATGAAGTGGATTGCCCGATGGTGGGCGCGGCCATAGGCCATCTCTGCGAGGATGCGATCGGGATCAGCCGTAAAGCCACGATAGGCGAAGAACATGGCCTCGATCCCCTGCCTTAATTGCTCATCGGTCAAAAACAAAAGGCTCTCGCCCCCATAACGCGGGGCCGGACGGATGTCGGACATATCATGCCTCATTCGTGACTACCGGGCCGAGTTTATGTCAGCGTTATTGACATTCCAAGAGTAGAGCGGTATCGATTTGCAGTTTTTGCGCAATATTGTGTCCGCACCGGACCTAAATTGCGCAACAATCGAAAACTCAACCCGGTTCAGGAGGTTTCGCATGGCGGGGTATGATGATCGTGATGGCACCATTTGGATGGATGGCAAGCTGGTGCCCTGGCGTGAGGCCAATGTGCACATTCTGACCCACGCAATGCACTATGCGTCATCGGTATTCGAAGGCGAACGCGCATACAACGGCAAGATCTTCAAAAGCCGCGAACATTCCCAGCGTCTGATCGCCTCGGCCGAAGCGCTGGACATGCCGATGCCTTATTCGGTTGATGAAATCGAAGCCGCCAAGGAAGAGGCGCTGAAAGCCAGCGGTTTGCAGGACGCGTATGTGCGGGCGCTGGTCTGGCGTGGCTCGGGTGAGGACATGGGCGTGGCCTCGGCGCGCAATCCGGTGCGCATGGCCATCGCAGTCTGGCCTTGGGGCGCCTATTACGGCGATGCCAAGATGCAGGGTGCCAAGCTGGATATCGCCGAATGGAAACGCCCCAGCCCGGAAACCATCCCGGTCCATGCCAAGGCGGCGGGTCTTTACATGATTTGCACCATATCCAAGCACAAAGCCGAGGCCAAAGGATGCTCGGACGCATTGTTCATGGACTGGCGCGGATATGTCGCCGAGGCCACCGGCGCAAACGTGTTTTTCGTCAAGGATGGCGAGGTGCATACCCCGCTGGCAGACTGCTTCCTGAACGGCATCACCCGCCAGACGGTGATCCAAATGCTGAAAGACAAGGGCATCACCGTGCATGAGCGCCGCATCAAGCCCGAAGAAATGGCTGACTTCGAACAGTGCTGGCTGACCGGCACCGCGGCCGAGGTAACACCTGTCGGACAGATCGGCGAATATACATTCGAGGTCGGCGACCTGACCCGCCAAATCGCCGAAGATTACGAGAAACTGGTTCGCTCGTAAGATATTGCCCCCGCTTTGTCGGGGGCTTTTTGTTGCCAAACGTGCAATTTTTTGTGCAAACCGTTCGGCCATCTGGACGGATTGCACAAATTGCGTATCTTCGGCACATGTTGGACCTTCTCAGCGATATTCTCACCCGCCTTTCCTTGCGCGGCACGTTTTACTTCCGCACGTCATTCACTCCGCCCTTCGGAATTCAGGTGCCGGGATTCGAAAACGTGGCGCGGTTTCATTTTGTGCAGCGTGGTGAGCTCAAGGTTCATGTCTCGACCACGGGGGAAACCTTGCGGTTGAGGCAGGGGGACCTGATCCTGATCCCCCATGGGGCGCCGCACGCATTGCTCTGTGCCGAGGTCAAGCCGTTGGACGCATTGCCCCTGGAGCAGGTGCTGGAGCGCGCGGGCTACACGGGCGAAGGCGTGCTGGTCTATGGCGGTGATGACGAGGAACGGGATACACAGCTGATCTGCGGTCATTTCTCTTTCACCGGCCCGGCCGGCCGAAACGGCACCGGGCATATGCTGATCGACCGCCTGCCGCCCTATATCCTGATCGAGAATTATGGCGAAGAGGCCGGATCGTGGATGGAAGCCACCCTGCGCATGATCGGCTCTGAGGTCTCAGGCGCAAGAATCGGTGGCGACCTGATCGCGCTGAAACTGTCCGAGGCCCTGTTCGCTCAGGCGATCCGGGCCTATCTGGAGCGTCAGAGCCCGCAGGATTCCGCATTGGCAGGATTTGCTGATCAGCGCATCTCGCGGGCCTTGACCGCGTTCCACCAGGACCCGGCCAAGGACTGGAGCGTCGCGTCTTTGGCACGTGTGGCGGGTATGTCGCGCACTGCCTTTGCTCAGCTTTTTGCTGAAAAGATGGATACTACGCCGATGCAGTACCTCACGGATTGGCGGATGCAGATCGCATGCCACGGCCTGACCGAGGCACGATGGAACGTGGCAGATGCAGCGGCCGAGGTCGGGTATGCCTCGGAGGCGGCTTTCTCACGCGTGTTCAAGAAACAGGTTGGGCTGTCACCGGCTGCGTACCGAGCGATGCATTGATCCCCCAGGTTTTCTGAACGATCTGCATAGTATCAGAGACGATCAGGAATTCAGCGTTCGGCTTTGGCGTCCTACCTTCCCTTTATCATTGATTGAGAAAAGGAAGATCTCATGCCCCTGCGTTTCGTTACCCGCTCTGTCCATGCTTACCTCGACTACCCTGTCGCCATTGCACTCATGACGTTGCCGTTCCTGTTGGGATTGGGCCAATCCAATCCACTGGCCCTGTGGCTGTCGGTTGTCACCGGTGTTGCTGCGTTTGTTCTGACGGTACTGACGGATCACCACCTTGGGATTTGGCGGGTCCTTCCCTACAAGTTCCATCTGGCCGTAGATTTGATTGTCGGCATCACCTTCCTGTTTGCACCCAGCATTCTGGGGTTCTCAGGACTGGATGCGGTGTTTTACTGGTTGAACGGTGCGGCAGTCGTGCTTGTCATCTCGCTCAGCGCATCCGAGCAGGAAATCGCCGCTTAAAACCGCTGACTACGGCTTTCCCAGTTTCACCGTAAAGCGCCAAGGTCCGGGCCGCCGGGGTCTTCAGCCGGCGGCTCGCTCTTGAAATAAGGTCTGGCGTCAAAGGCATGCCCCCACCGTCTCAACAGGCCACCCGGCTGCGACCTGCACCTACCTCCATGTGATCTGTTGTTTCAACTGACTCAGGTACGCCCCAGTCCAGTCACTGATTGAACCCGCACTGACCTTGGGACGTTTCACCGAGAAGATAAGGTTTTCAGCCTTTGATGAGCCGCTCGGACGAGTGTGAAGTCACAGGTTTGTCGTGGACTTTCAGCAGCCAATACGGTTGGATTTCGCCATTTCCCTTGATATTGATAACCTCTCGTCTCTCGCAATCCACATATTCTGCTATCTCATCTCTTACCTCGGGTGAGATTTGAACGCGCCCGGGCTCTCCGGTGCTTTCCATTCTTGAGGCGATGTTGACTGTATCACCCCAAACGTCAAAAAACGGTTTGTCGCCGCCGATTACACCTGCGATTACCGGGCCTTTGTGAATTCCGACCCGCAGGGACACCTTTGGATGCAGATTGTCTGTCACCCGCTCGACCGTCGCAATCATATCAATCGCCAACGCCGCCATGCGAACAGAATCCGGTTGCCTCTCTTTGACCGAGGGGTCCAGACCACCTGCAACCATGTAACTGTCACCGATGGTTTTGATTTTCTCCAGCTTGTAGCTCAAAACCAGTTCATCGAATGCTGAGAATACGGAGCCCAGCAATTTGACCGTCGCCCTTGCCCCATTGGCGGCCGCGAATTCAGAAAATCCAGACAAATCAGAAAACAGAATTGTGGCGTCATCAATTCTTTCAGCAATTAGCCTGTCCGGATGTGCTTTGATGCGCTTGGCAATACGTGAAGGCAGCAGAACATTTATCAACCGCTCGGAAACAGCAAATTCCTTTTCCAAAGCGTCTTCGTAACGATCTATTGCGGCATTTGCAGAATAAGAGGTGAAAAAAAGCGCCGAGACGATTCCCAAAATCAGCACAATGAAAATAACATCTTGAGGTTGCCTTACAAATCCGTCCCGATATGACTGCGCAATAATATCCCAAATCGTTTCGCCGGGCGGTATGTGCAAAGGAACGACAAGCGATATATAAATAAACAAAGCTGCGCTGAGGATCGTTATCAGAGTGATCCAACGCCAATATGCGGCCCCTAAAAAATAAAAAAGCAAGGGCGGGCCGACAAGCAAGACCAGATGATCTTCACCGTTTTTGCCGACGCTGATGTCATGGGCCAGAAACAGGAACAACCACACTGTAAAATAAGCGACTTTGACCTCAAGGCCGAAGCGATCCAGCGTCATCGTCAAAAGCGCCGCGAAGCCAAGACCAAAGTTTACCCATGCAAGATATCTCCAGTCTGGTCCAAGTTGGAACTGGTAGAAAGCTGTGAAACCGAACCCAAGCGACGCAATAAAGGCAGCAACGTTAACAACCTGCATCTTTCGTCTTATTTTTCCATCGTCGATCGGATTTTCAGAGTCCACAATGTGTTTCAGCAAAGCATCGCCCCCGCGCCAACTCTATGCGAAATATCCCCCAAATCCCCATCTTAGTCGATAAGCCCCAGGTTGTTTGTTCAGAAGCTACTTTCGCGTCGCGACGTCAACACAGCCTGAACCGCTTTTGGCCTCGCGCCCGCAAACGGGTGCCCTACCACCCTGAAAACCGGCCATTGGATCAAGTTGGCAACAGCAATTCAGGTGGTGCAGTTTTCAGGGCCTCCAGTTTGCTCTGAATGATTTTCGGTGATTTCTGTTCCAGATAGTAAGCAATGGTTTCCACGCGAATTCGAACAGATCCGGCAGGTTTCGTCTCATCGAGATCCTGAAACACGAAGAAAAGCGTTCCAAGCGCTTCGGTAATTTCCTGGACTGGTGAATATGTCGGCTGGTCCATTCCGCATTCATAGCTGGAAAACCTGATTGAACAGGTTATCCACGGCATAATAGATCCATAGCGTGCAGCCCACAGAAGTTCGTTTGTGTTTGCACTGTGGGATGTTTTCCAAATATCCGAAATGTCAAAAGGGCTTTGAATTCGGCCAGCTTTGATCAGATCGCCGTACAACCAATCCAGTATCTCGGCGTCCAATGGCAGGTATTGACCCCAGAGGATCGGATAGCCAAAGGCCTGCAACTCACTTTCGATGGCGTGGCCAATTCCGGTGTCCATGTGGTACGGGCGACCCAGGGCCAGGATGCAAGGTCGATGTTGTGTGGCGCATTCGGACAGTACTGCCAGACTTTGCCGCCGCAGACTCTGATCAAACTCTTGAAGGGCGTCATAGGCTTTGGCAACCGCAGCGCGCAGTTCAGCCAAGCGCAAGTCGGTGATTACGCCCTTCAGGGCATCAAACAGCTGCCGGGTCGCAATTTGTGGGTCTGCCAAAGACACGGCCGGCGAAAGATAATGTACACCCAGTTCCTTGAACACGTCCTTTTCCCGCCGAAACCCGGCTCGAGTACTTTCTGGGCCGGCAATGACGCGCGGGCAGGCCATATTTTCCCGGACATGACCCCGCAAAAAGGATGGGACAGTCAGGACTATGGGAACGAACAGGATATCAATGGGGCGCTTTTGCCCGTCCAGCAATTCACCATAATGGCCGGACATGCACTTGACGGGGTAACAGCAATCAACAGCACCACGCCCTTTTCCGAATTTCAGCTGCTGTGCTTCCGATGTGTCCGACGAATAGACGATATTGCGGCGATTGATTCCCAGTTCAACGAACAATGTCGTCCAAAACCTGTGTGTCGACCACTGGTTCAGGACCCGAGGGATGCCGATCCGAAAATCCCGCTTGGGTGGTTTGGACTTAGCGAAAGGCGCCTTCGCGAACGCTTTCTGCAATATTTGGATTGGCATTCGCTTCCTCGTCGATTTGCTTTTTTCGCGCTTTCATCTCGGCTGCGTCTTCAATCAACCCTTTCGAGCAAGAATTGCCGGTAATCACCCGCTCCCACCCTTCCGCCAGAGGAACCTTGCTGTTTGCCCGGCCACGACCGCCGGGGATCTGAACATCCACAAAGGCCCGGCTACAGTTCATCGCACACCACTTGCAGGTGGTTTTGCTGTTGGTTGTACTGACATATTCCAACTCTTCGACGCGGTCGTGCCCGACGAACCGGGACGTTTGCCCGGTGTTCACGTGTTCAAGCGCAAGAAGGGCGGCGCCCAACGCGCCAGCCTCGCCAGCATGGGGGTGCACGGTAATTTCCGCGTCAGGAATTTTACCCCTGATGAAATCGATCTGGGCTTTGACGACGGCCAGGTTTCGATGTGTTCCACCTTGCAGGACAAACTTCCTGCCGATGGCCTTGAGGTTCTGAAACTGCCCGGCATAGACCCAAACATTCAGGGGCAGGACCGCAGCAAGGCTTGCCATGATTTCTTCTGCCGCCCACCCTTTGCGTTGCTGGTTCACGATGTCGGACTGAAGGAACACGCCGCACCCCATCATCAGTTTCGGCATCCGCTTCGCGCTAAAGGCTTTTTCGGCATAGTCCTCCAGCCGGACATCATAGCGTTCGGCAACACCTTGAAGAAACGCCCCATTGCCGGAAGAGCATTGGGAATTGAGCCGAAAATCGACGACCGCTTTCTGCCGCAACAGCATGATTTTGACATCGGTCCCACCGACGTCGCATATCGCGTCTGCGTCGGGATGTATGTGCATGGCAGCAGCCGCATGTGCGACCGTCTCAACCACCGGTACGTCCGCCCCCAAAATATCCTTCAACAGATCTTTCCCGTACCCCGTCAGGCCAAGAGCGCCGATATCCTCGATCCCTGCATCACGCAACTTGCGGAAAACGGACTTGGCATCTTCGATCGGGTTTCCCTGACTGTGCTGATAGACCGAAGCCTTGATTTCCGCGTCGCGGTCCAACGCCACCGCCTTGACCGTGGTGCTGCCGAAATCGCACCCGACATAGTATGTCTCGGCCGCAACGGGCTGGGGCATTTGGATCACGGGTTGGGTAAAATCCTCAAGGAACCGGACGAGTTCACCGTTCCGGGCCAAGGCCTCTTGCCCGGTCTTGGCCTTTTCACCGTGCTGGCCTGTTTCCACCCACCATTTCAGGCCATCCGTGCCGGAATAGGCCCGGGATATATTTTGTTCCCGACGAGAGATCTCGACGCAGCCGAGGCTTGCATAGTACAAGGCATCGCCGGGAACCAGGATTGCATCGGTGACGCTCTGTCCTGCTTTCAATACGACATTGCGCTCGTCCCAGAGCGCGGCCAAATGGCTTGCCCATGCCTGCTGAAGACCTTGAAAGAACATGTTCGGCCCACCCAGCAAAAGCACCGATGGTGTGGGGGTGTTGCCTTTTGTCAAAGTCGCCAGGTTCTGCCGCACGACCGCGTCGAACAAGCTTGCGATGATTTCGGTCTTGGGAACTCCAGCCTTGACCAGACTGTTTGCGTCAGTCTCTGCAAAGATCCCGCATTTAGCGCTGATCCGATGAAGGGTTTGACCATCGAATGGCAGAGTGTTCAGCTCGTCCGGGGGAATGTTCAGTTTTCGTGCGGACTTTTCGATAAAGGTGCCCGTACCGCCGCTGCACGCTGATTGCATATAGACCTGCTTGGCCTTACCTGCGGAGGTTGGCGTGAAGAACAACGTCTTCATGTCTTCCCCGCCGATTTCAGACACGAAATGCACATCCGGATGCAACGCTTCGACGGCGGCGGCGACGGCGACAACTTCCTGGATTTGCCGCGCGTTCACATTATCTGCCAGCGTCCCTGCCCCGGATCCTGTAAACGTGACAACATCGCGACCGGCGGTCAGGCCGGCCTCCAGCTCCATCTGCGACAGCAGTTCAAGGGTTTTCTCGGCCTGGCGTGTTTTGTGACGACCATAGGCTTTCCAGATGACTTCGCCATCCTCTACCACGACGCCTTTTACAGTTGTCGATCCAATATCTACCCCAGCGAATTTCACAACGTGGCATTTCCCAGCTCAAGCACCACATTGGATGCCGTACCCACGGCGCCACGATGGGGAACTTTCCAAAACGGCGTGTTGACCTTGGGATGCTCTTCGGCGCGCTTTCTGGCCTCGTCCGCGGTCAACCCGGCGGCGGCTAGAGCGGACTCAAATTCCTCCTGCGCGCGGATCTTGGCGTCTGCCAGCACCATCTGGCACCGCGACAAAGCGTGCACGTCGCTGTCCCCTTTCACCTCGATTGGGGCATAGAGCATGTCCGGATACCGGCCCTGTACGGCCGCCATTGCGCCGATGCTCATTGTGTTGGGAAGGCAGCCATAGGGCGACAGCTCGCAAATCATATGTGCCTTTCGCTGGGTATGCGCCCAGATCGCCTTGGCGATCAGCAAATCACCTTCACCCCCGTTGATCATGTTGTCAAAAAAAGGAGCCGCCAGTTGCCGCAGCTTGTCCTGATCGGGCATCGGACGGGGAACACCCCCAAGCATCCGGCGCATCTGATCGTATTTGAACCTGAAAAAGCGCTGCCCAAGTTTCAACAGAGCATAGTTCTGACGCGCTTTGTCTTTAATCCCGAAGCCCAGCTTGAGCTTTTGTCCGCCATACCGCATCAGGTAATCGAACCATACGACCATCGGCGCCGGCTGCACTTCGGCGCCTTCGCCTTCAAGCCATTTGTGCATATTGTAGTTCTGCACCCCTTCGGCGGTGGCCAGATAGAACTCGCCGGTGATTTTGACCATCGGCTTGACCCTCAATCGATCAAGCTGGATGTCTTCAAAGTGGTCGCGTGCACGCCTCATGGCCTTCAGAAAGCGTCTGGTCGTCGAATGCCACAGGACTGATCCCCATTTCGGCATTTGCTTAGGCCTGCTCAACATGGCGTCGTATATCTCGGAAACCGCCTTCTGCGCCGCCCGGTTGGTCGCGCCTTGCTCTAGCTCATAGGGCCGCAGCTGGTATTCCAGATCCTGAATGGCATCCGCTGCCATCATGCCCAAGGCCGTGCTCAGCAGCAGGTGAATATCAGTCTGCAAACCGGCGTCTTTGCCTTTCGACTGATCGATTTCATGCTGCTGAACCAGAAACATCCTGAACGCCTCGAGCCCCAGATTCTTCAGCGCAAGCTCATAGCTTTGGTGATATTGACCGAAACGGCAGGCCCCGCAGGCTCCGGCGGTCACATAAACATATTTTTCGGCCACTTCGTCAGCACCGATAGCCTCGGCTTCGTTTCTGAGAAAACTCGACAAGTTGCCCGTTGTGAAGGCGGTGGGGCAGCACTGTCCGACATCCGCCAGTTCACGTCCCAGGTACAAGTCTTCAACTGTCACATCAGGCAGGCGCTGCGCATTGTAACCCGCACTTTTGAACAGGCCTTCCAGCAGTTTTTCGGCGCGCCATGTGACCCCACCAAACAACAGGGTGACATCCTTGCGCTGATCCGCAGAAAAAGGACGAGGTTCGTAAGCCCTATAGGACTCTTCCAAAATACGACTCATAAAAATACCCCCCAACCAACATAACATGTATTTACAATGCACAATATAATATTCCTGAATCGCCCCTGCACCGGGAATCCGCTTGAAACAGGGCCATCGGAAATTCAGGTTGTCATGGACGCCGGTCAGGCACTCTCAGCCTGGAAATCCATCAAATACCCAGGAATCTTTTTGCATTTCCTTCATAGAAGTTAGGTGCACAAGGACTGATCTGTGGATCGCTGAAGAACTTGTCAAATTCGATCAGGTATTCACGGGTTCTGCCGACCATCAGGGGCATCGCCCAATCCGTTCCAAAACACACTTTGTCCCGAAAATGGTGCGGTGCGCCTTGGGTTCTCTTGTCCACTAGTACTGATTTTAATCGCTGAAATATCTTTGGTTTGAGCTTTGTGTCCAGAATTCCCAAAATATGACCCAAGCCAAGATAGACATTGTCGAATTCCTCAACCAAGCGAATAGCACGATAGGCAAATGTTTGCTTGAAATGGGTGTTATCTGCTGCCCAACCCATCCAATCTTCTTCTTTTGCGCCGCCACCATGAGCCAGGAACAACCAAAGGTTCCGGGCATTGTGGGTCTCCATCGCGTGCTTCCATAACTCTGGATCGGAATAGACGCCGTATCCTTTCTCCACCTCAAATCCCATCGGGTTGCAATGGGCAAACAAACGCAGGTTGTGGCTGGAGAAATGGCGAATGATGTCACCCATCTTGGCCTGTGCCATCGGGTAGGGCGCAGGGTTCGATGCTTTTTTTCTGTACTTGTCCAGACTTCGCCCAGAGGCGACCGGGGTCTGGTAGCCGCGCATATCGATCGGGCGGATCCCCAAGGGCGGATAGATTTTGTAGCCCGTTATTCCGAGTGCAACGCCTGAATCGACGATCTGTTTCCAGTTCCCGCCTCGAAACGGGTCAACCGCACCAAAATTGATCAATTCATTCGGGTTCTCAGCCGCGAGCAACTGCATCCGGTCCATTTGTTCGGTGAAGTCAAAATACGGCGGTAAGAACCCAAGCATCCCAGGCTTCTTGAGTTTTTCGAAGGCGCGGTGCATATCCAGCAGGACGCCCACGAAAAGGCTGGCTTCCGGGTCACTCGGCTGACCATTCTTCTTGAAATCCCTCTTGAGCGCTTTGAACCGGTTTCGCTCGGACAAGGTCATGATGACAATGAATTCAAGCAACTGAAAGATGCTACCGATTTGATCGGTTGGAATGCCTGCGGCACGAAAGCCTGCATCAGAGCCAGGTTTGTACAACCCACCTGAGCGCATGTGTTCAGCTTCATGAAAGAAATCGCTTTCTGCCGCTTTTTGACCAGCGACCCTGAAGGCCTCGGCCATAAACCGATCCAGCAAATCAGGGTCCGTGCCACTGTCTCCAAAAGCGGACCTGTCAGAAATTCTGCCACCGCCCACAAGCTGAACACCTATTGGGAGGTCGCCCGCCCTTGAATAGTTGATATCATGGTCAATATCGTTAAGGGCTCGGATCAGCTCCTCTATGTCCTTCCAATCCCGGTGGCTGGGGTTGGGTGTCGATTGAAACTCTCTAATCTTCTCACGAACCGGATGTGCAATGGCCCGCATAAGCTGGTCCACATCGTGATTAAGCAATGCGTCGATCAAATCGTCCTGATCAGGTTCTTCCGTCGCGGGTCTGCTGAAGTCGCTCATGCGGGTCACACTAAGCGCCAGAACGGCCAATCCAAGCGAAAGCCAATACTGTGAAAAGAACAAGTAGAAGATACTGTGCAACGGCAAATATCGCGCCGTGAACAGGTGGGTGTGCATGTCAATAAAGGTGTTTTTTCCAGTCATATTTTTGGCTCCACGAAATAAATTTCAGCCGAGAATTTCCTGTATTCGTATGACTTTTCTGTCAAAAACCGGAAATGGCTTTTGGCCTTAATCTGCTGAGTTTATGGTTTTTCGAAAATTTTTGCAATTTTCGGGCCCGGCAAGCCGCTTCGCCGAGTCTGAGTTGAAGCAGTGATTTCTACTGTTAGTTCATGTGAGTTGGAAGCAAAGTTCTTTTACAGCGAAAGTCGAATGAAGTTAAATCCGTCACTTAGGCTCGAGACTCATTGACTCACAACCAGAGCAGCAGGATGGCCGCTAGTGCGATGGCTGAAGGCGCGTCATCTGTTCGTCGGTTAGACGTTCTTTGCTCTGTGGCGTAGCACCGCAGTAGCACCGAGACCGATCGTCCGAAACTCAGACATCGCTCCTTGGGGCGCTAAATTTTTGATATCTGTCTGGAATTATTGGTTACGGGAGCAGGGTTTGAACCTCTGACCTTCAGGTTGTGAGCCTGACGAGGT
>NZ_WQDM01000018.1:0-23051 GCF_013033125.1 Ruegeria sp. HKCCA4008 | reverse complement strand
CGTGGTCCTCCGTTTCCTAAACATAACGGTGGACCAGTTCAGTGGGGGAGGCTCACTTCGTACGCAACAATGCAAGTGCATCGCCCAAAATTGCTTTGCTGGTCGTCAAGTGGAAGCTTATCCGAGTGTGGGAGAGAAACGTGGACCGCAAAAAGCAACGCTATTTGTATCTACAAGAGTCGCAGGCACATACGTAACGCAGACACTTAGCTGGACCGGCTGAACTGCCGCTTGGAGCCCAAAGTGGACAACGAAAAGGTGGCCAATCGGTATAGGGTTTCTATTGCGTTTTCCTAACAGCGGCTACTCAATTGCCGTGCGAAATGTTGCGGTAAGCCGTTTGTTCAAACTGTGATGAGGTTCGGCTGAAGAACCGTAGTGCAACTCCGCCAAAGCAGCGATGTCATTGAAAATGACTACGGAGCCGCCTTCTTCATTCGCGTAAACCAATAGTTTTTGGCAAAAGGCATCCAAACCAATTGCCGGAAAGTCCGCCATAGCCACATCACCGGGCGCTGGTCCGCCGAATAGTAAAAGTACCGCCTCCGGCAGGTCCACCCCCAGTTGGGACGCTTCGGTCGCAAAATCGATTTTCCCAAACCACACAGTATCGTCCTGCCCCATGACTGCTGTCCTGAGACGTTCGACTGCCTCTGGTACGCTGAGCTGAGATCGCAGTTCGATGATCCCGTAGTCGGCAAACAACCCGTTGGTCGGCGCTGGTGTTGCATCCAAGTCGTTTAGAACTTCGAGCATCTTGCTCTGAAACGCACTCAACGAAGAAGCGTCCGTGAGCCCATGCCGGACTTTGAGGAATTGAGAGTCTGTGTAAGCGATCTGTGGGCTACCATCCTGATCGAAGGAAAGTACGCGAAAAGGAAGGTCCAGACCTGCTCGCACGGTCTCTTCCAGAATTGGTGTGTTTACCTCTGGATCAGAGAAAACGAATACACGAGATGCTGGCATTTCGACGCCTTCGGCCTTGGCCAGGCGTGCGTGATCTATCGATGCAATTGGAGCAGCTTCCGCTTCGGAAACGGCAGTCTCAAGCTCTAAGAAGTTTTCGTCCACCGCGGTCTGGACAGATGAAGATTGTGCAAAAGCGGATGCCGAAACTGATAAAGTTGCGATCATCGAGAAAACAAAGCCAGACCTCACCATTTTACCACTTCCTGTTTCCTCGTACTTTTTTCAGAGAAACCGCCGCCAGAGCTGCAAAAGCTATCTCGGCTGCAAGATAAAAGAGAAGTACCCCGTTCGGAACTCCATCGATAAGGATGCTTAGTATGCGCCCAACGGCCAGTCCTGACATAAACAAAAATAGAACCCACAGCGCGGGGCGTTGTAACTCTGGTTTCGAAGCAGCCGCCAACCAAAACAGCGCGTTTGCCATGTAAAGACCCATAATCGCTCGGAAGACATGAGTCTGGTTCGTCCCTTCCACTGGAAATCCCAGCAAAACTGGGATCGAACGGCCGGGCATCAGACCGTATGACAACGCAATTGGCACGAGGCCGACGGCAGCAAGCAGAAGGACTAATCTAGCACTCATGGAGGACTCCTTCACGTAGAGGTTTCGCTTTTTGCGAAATTCCTAGTCGGTTATTTTGGGCATCCGATGATCCGAGCCGGATGCCCACGCTGCGGTGAGAAAGGCGTATTGGTTGCCTCGCTTCCTCTACTGAGAGATGCCGCCTTCGGTTGATGTTTGTTCTTCAACATGGTCTTGATTGGCGACCGGCTTCCCGCGCGGAGGGAACTCCTCGAAAGTAGCGAGATGTGCCTGCACTAACCGGGCGGCTGGGCCGAATGCCCACATTTTCTCACCCATCCAGCGGACGTACATACCGCTTTCCTCCGCAGCTTTTTCGTAGGGATCGCGGCGGAGGTTGAAAAGCAAGGGGGCGACCAGTTCTTCCTTCGGGCCTGACCAGCCGTAGTTTTGAACGACAAAGTGCGCTTTCCAATCGTTGTAGCGTACTGCTTGGAGGTCCGTACCCTGATAGTAAATCAGCTCGCGGCGATTGCTCTCTTCATCCTCACCCGTCAGGTAAGATAGTTGATTGTAGCCATCGAGATGCACTTTATAGCCTTCATATCCCTCCAGGAGCTTTTCTCTTAGATCTGTCGGACCTCCAGCCGCAGCTACAAATGTTGGCATCCAGTCCATTCCACTGAAGATGCCATTCAAGACTTGACCTTCTGGAATTTTGCCCGGCCAGCGAATAATCGCAGGAACTCTAAAGCCACCTTCCCAAGTAGTACCCTTTTCCCCATGAAACGGAGTCGTACCACCATCGGGCCACGTCAGTGTTTCCGGGCCATTGTCTGCGGTGAACATCACTATGGTATTATCGGCGACTCCCAGGTCCTCAAGGTGGCTGAGAACGTTACCAACGTTGTTGTCCAACTCCTTCATGACAACATCCTGAAGTCCGCGCCCATTGCCCAACATAGCTTCGTATTCGGGGCTGAGGTGGGTCCAGACGTGTGCACGGGCTGGAGCCATCCAGACAAAAAACGGAGTGTCCGACTCTACTGCACGAGAAATGAAGTCCTTAGTGTATGATGTCACTTCGTCATCCAAAGTCTTTTGGCGCTCAGGAGGCGCAGGCCCATCATCAATAATGCGCTGCTTCCCGACTTTTCCAAATCGCGGGTCGACTGTTTCGTCTTCTTCCTCTGTTGCGAACGAATGAATGATGTTGCGAGGCGCGAATTGCGCATTGAATTCTGGGTCGTCTGGCCAATCCGGATCAGACGTATATTCCATGGCATTCAAATGATACAGCCAGCCCCAATACTCGTCGAAACCTTTTGTAGTCGGTAGGAACTCGTTGAGATCGCCTAGGTGGTTCTTTCCGAATTGCCCCGTCGTGTACCCCAACTTTTTCAAGAACATCGGAAGCGTTGGGTCATCTGGGTTTAAACCTATCGGATCGCCAGGAAGCCCTACAGTGTGCATCCCCGTCCTAATGGGCAATTGTCCAGTCATGAAAGCTGATCGACCGGCAGTACAACTTGGCTCGGCATAATAATCTGTGAGACGAGCACCCTCAGAGGAGAGGCGATCCAAGTTCGGCGTCTCGATGCTTTTGACACCTCCATGGTAAACGCCGACGCTCGCCCAACCCACGTCGTCTGCCATGATGACAAGAATGTTGGGCGGGGCATGCTCGTCGGCCCAAGCTCCAGCGAAAGCAAAGCAGACCGCGCCCGCTACTGAGACAAGTTTGTTCATTTAGACCTCCCAAAACGCTATTTCTCACCAACGATAGGAAAAACATCGGCTTGGAGGAACAGTCTGATTTGTTAACTTTTTAGGCTCAGCACCTTGGTGCAAAAAATTTCTTCGGCCGCAAAGTCCGTACAGCAGACGCTCACAAGTACTTTGCGAAAAACCGAACCGAGCCCAAAGCGGTCACCTTATCTTTCGAGCTTGCGGCGGATTGGTTGACCGGAATCAGCGTCTATTTTGAGTTCACCATTCTCAACCACTAATGAGCCGTTTACGAGAACGGTATGGACACCTTTTGCAGGTTGGTTTGCGTTTTCATAGGTGGCTAGATCCGCCACTGTCTTGGGGTCAAAGACGACGATGTCAGCATCCATTCCAACTTGCAGGCGCCCTTTCTTTCTCATTTGTGGAACGAATTCCTCGAGCGTTTGAGCTGGCATCAAGGACATCTTGCGAATTGCTTCCTCGAGCGACAGCAAACCCCGTTCGCGCACATAAGATCGAAGGATTTTTGTGAACGCTCCAGCAGACCTTGGATGACTGAAAACGTTGTCGGGAAGTGGCCAATCACTTCCCTCATAATTTAGAACAGCCCCGCTTTCGTCGAAGTAAGACCAGAACACTGCATCCGAGGCAATCATGACTGCTGGGTGGGTAACGGATGCATCCAATAGCGCAAGCGCTTCAGGATCGTTCTCGTCCAGAAAATGCCACGTAACAAAGGTGCCAGGCTCGTTGTCCTGGTAATCGGCCAGCTCCTGTTCTGTCATGCGATCTGCGCCCAATTGAAAGTTCTGAGCCGTTGAACTCATGCGTTCTCGCCACCCGTCACCCGAGAACATCGCGGCTCCTACAACGGTGTTCGCGGCGCCATAAGGATAGGCCTCTACTGTGACGTTAATGCCTTGAGTCTGCGCACGATCCACCAAGTCAAGGGTGGCGTGTATGTCCTCCAATGAGGAACTGTTGATATGACAGATATGCATGTGTGCGCCTGTGAGCGCCGCATTTGCAATCAGTTCCTTTATCGCCTCAAAAGACCCCTGCGGTTCCAAATTCGATGCATATCGCACGTGCGTATACGTGGCCACACCATAGTCGGCGGCCATATTTGCCAACGCAAAGTACTCTTTTTGTCCGTAACCAGGCGCATATCCTGCATTAACGCCTACACCCAGTGCCCCCTCTTTCAATCCTTGCTCGACTAAGTCCAACAACTCCACCATGCGAAGCGGATCGGCGATTTGTGTTTTCCAATCGTCGAACCTCTGCGCATCTTGAAAATAGGATAGTTCGGCAACAGGCCCTTCACCTGTGAACGCAGCTATTCGGCCAAACGTCCAAGCCGCAGACGCCCCATAGTTCAGCGGCGTTTGCTGCCGTTCCATTTCGGCATACCAATCTGCAATAGGTAGGATACCGGACTCCAACTCCAGAACAGTTGTTACGCCTTGCATCGCCTGCATACGCATATCGCCCAAGTTCATGCCGTGTGCATGCAAATCGATGAACCCTGGCGCCACTACAAGATCAGTTGCATCGATCTCCAACGAACCTGCCATGGCGAACTCTGAAATAGCGGCTATTTCGCCACCGTTTATTCCTAGATTTCGGATGGCGTCCAAACCTGTCTCCGGATCGATGACCCGCCCGTTTGTTATGACTATTTCGTAATCCTGCGCCGAGCAGGTCGTGGCAATGGCCACAAAAATCGAAAAAACAAATGTGCGGTACATGAGCGGAATCTCCATGTCTTCAGCGTAAGGCGATGAAGGAACAGATCAATTCTATATTTTTGCTTGGGTCTGTTTTGTCCGCAGAACAGACATGCAGACGATTTGGTTGAACGTTCAATTCAGGCCCAAGTCGGCAGCTCTTTGGGCAGGTATCCTAAACAAAGCGGCAAATGGCTGTGCCGAGGTCGGAGCAGACAGCCTGTTGACTAGTGTCAAGCTACACTGTCGGCTACAGTTAGAGCAATTCGGTACGCGTGGATCAGGGTCAAATTATGCTCAAACAATTATTGATTGGCACTACAGTGATCATATGGGCGCCAAGTGCCACTCTTTCGCAAGAGATTGCACCTGGTCCGGAAGACTTTACAAATCCTCCTGCTACTTATTCACCCTTCGCTAGGCATGGTGCACGGAGCAACGACTTCGCGGCCGGGCTGTATTGGGGTGATACGCATTTACATACGATGTTTTCGACCGATGCAGGGATGATTGGAAACACCCTTACACCCGAAGACGCGTACCGCTTCGCACGTGGAGAAGAGGTTATTACGTCGTCAGGGCAACCTGTGCGGATCGGTCGCCCACTTGATTTCCTCGTAGTCGCTGACCACGCCGAATACCTCGGCGTGCCAATCATGCTGGAAGAGGCGAACCCCGATCTACTGGCAACTGAATATGGGCGGCAATTGTACGATCTGGTCCAATCAGGCGAAGGATATGAAGCTTATATCCGTTTGGTCGAAGGCGTCGCGCAAAATCGCGATTTTATCAACCAACCCAAGATTACCCGTACAATCTGGAATCGGCAGATTGAATTGGCGGAACAGTACAACGACCCAGGCAATTTCACGGCCTTTATTGGATTCGAATGGTCGTCACTTAACACCCTCGAGACCCCATCCAATCTTCATCGTGTTGTTGTTTTCAAAGACGGCGGCGAGAAAGCGAGCCGCGTGGTGCCCTTTGCTTCATTCGACAGTGTCGACCCTGAAGATCTTTGGGCGTACATGCAAAACTACGAAGATCTGACGGCGGGTTCTGTTCTGGCCATTCCCCATAATGGGAACTTGTCAAACGGGCTCATGTTCGCGACGGAGCGCCTGAACGGAGAGCCGATTGACGCCGAATACGCGAGTACTCGTATGCGCTGGGAGCCGCTGATCGAAGTCACACAGATCAAAGGCGATGGAGAAACGCATCCCGCGCTATCTCTGAACGACGAATTCGCGGACTACGGCACTTGGGACAAGTCTGATATTGTGGGCTTGGCCCCCAAAACCCCGGAAATGCTGCCGTTTGAGTATAGCCGTTCTGCTTTGCAAGTTGGCCTTCAACAAATGCTGCGCCTTGGCGTGAACCCGTTCAAGTTCGGACAAATTGGTTCGACGGATTCCCATACAAGCGTTGCCACTGCGAGGGACGACAATTTCTGGGGTAAAACACCCTATTCGGAGCCCTCATCAGACCGGTGGGAAAACTACATCGTCCAGTCATTGAGCGGCGATGACTCGCTCTCCTCATTCGAGTACGAAACGATTGCGTCAGGACTTGCTGGAGTGTGGGCTCGTGAAAATTCGCGTGCCGCAATATTCGACGCCATGCAAGCCAAGGAAGTCTACGCAACAACTGGTTCGAGGATAGTCGTACGTTTCTTTGGGGGCTGGAAATACACCGATAGCGACGTCTACCGACCCGATGTTGTCGAGGTTGGCTACAGAAAGGGAGTTCCAATGGGCGGCGATCTTACGGCTGCACCGGATGCAACAAGTCCGCCTACTTTTATGGTTGGTGCGCTGAGAGACCCACAAGGCGCAAACCTTGACCGCATCCAGATTATAAAAGGCTGGGTGAATGCCGCTGGCGAACGTCAAGAGCGAATCTTTGACATTGCCCTTTCCGATAATCGGGAGATCGGACCCGAAGGCCGAGCTACAAGCTCCGTCGGCAGCACGGTTGACGAGGCGAATGCCACTTACTCCAACTCAATCGGAGATGCCGAATTGCGCGCTCTGTGGGTGGACCCCGATTTCGATCCTTCCGTACCTGCGGTCTACTATGCCCGTGTTCTTGAGATACCAACACCTACTTGGCAGGCATATGATGAGAACTTCTACGGAATTACGATGACAGCAGACGTTCCGCGAAGTCACCAGGAACGGGCTTATACGTCACCGATTTGGTATACACCACGACGTTGACACACCCTACGACCAATCGCCTTCGACGTCACCTGAACTTACGCTCACACGACTGTCGAGCGCGGCGGTGCAACTGACCGCGGTTTTGTCCCGCATCTGGAAAATTGTAAAGTCCAACTGCGAACGTCAGCTATGGGGCTGCGACTCGCCAACCATGCAAACCGCAGAGAACGGCAATACTGAGCCCATACCTACCAAATGCCGCACACTGCACGAATGGCCACTTTCGAGCCGACCTACGCCCGAATCTCTTCACGCATAAACTCCACAAAGGCCCTTACACGCGGCTTTCGAAAGGCCGAAGGTAACTGCACGCTTTGGATCGGCAAAGTGCGGGAATGGAACTCCGGAAAGAGTTGCACAAGACGTCCGGTTTCAAGGTCGTCCCCCAAAAACACATCTGGGCATATGAAGATGCCGCTCCCGGCACGCGTCGGTACGAGGCACGCGGGAGGACTGTTTGCCAGAAATGGGCCAGAGACAGGCACCTGCACGGTTTGCCCTTCGATCTGGAATGGCCAGCGGTTTGGATCGGGGTTGTTCGCATCTCGAATGCAAATGTGGTCCGAGAGTTCCGCAGGATGTGAAGGTGCGCCATGTTCTTCAAGGTAGCAAGGAGTCGCGACGACTTTCATATGCGTTTCACCGAGCTTGCGAACGACCAAACTGGAGTCACTGAGCGCGCCGATCCGTATTGCGATATCGAAACCGCCCTTGGCCAGATCAGCATAATGATCCGACAAGTCCAATTCGACTGTGACGTCCGGGTGTTGCTCTACGAAACGGCTTGCTGCTTTAGCCACCGCCGTGTCGCCATAGGTAAGGGGCGCCGCCACACGAACGATGCCCTTCAAGCCCTCTGAAGCGTCAAACTCAGTCTCCAACTGCTCCAATTCAGCCAGCACCCGTCGCGCTCCTTCCAGATATCGCTCCCCCTCGTGGGTCAACGACATAGACCTGGTGGTGCGATGGAGAAGATTCAGCCCAACCATGTTTTCGAGCTGGGCCACACGTTTGCTGACCAGCTTGTTTGAAATGCCAAGCCGTTGTCCGGCGGCGGCAAAAGAACCGGATTCCACAACAGCCACGAAGCTCTGCATCCCGTCGATCCGGTCCATAGCATTGTCTCCATTTGCGCGATACACACTCGCTCTTATCGCCATTTCATGGAGAAAAGACCATCGCTAAGTTCCTCTCAAGCTGAATCGCAGGAGAAAAGAACATGGCAACGTCAGACGCCCCCATCTCAATAGGTCAGGTCGCCCTGACGGTGCGCGATCTGGATAAGACCGCCACCTTCTATGAAGACGTGATTGGCATCGGCCTGATCGAACGCAACGGTGAAAGCGCCTTCCTCGGCACCGAAGCCGGAACGCTGATCGAGTTGCGCCAGGACCGAAACGCTAGACCCTTTCCTAAAGAGGCGGGGCTGTTTCACACCGCATTTCTGTTGCCGTCCAAACAAGTCCTCGGCGCATGGCTGATCTACGCGGAAGAGCGCGGTGTTCGCCTGGATGGCGCATCCCACCACGGTGTCAGCGAGGCGCTGTATCTGAACGATCCCGAAGGAAACGGCATCGAAATTTATCGTGATCTGCCTCGCGAAGCGTGGAAACGCCAAGGCGATACCATCCACATGACAACGCACCCGCTCGACCTGAAATCACTAACGGAAGATGCCACACAGTGGCAAGGCGCACCGCAAGGCACAGTCATCGGACACGTTCATTTACGTGTCGGTGATGTCAGCAAGGCAGCCAAGTTCGTTACTGACGAGCTGAGTATGGTTCAGACATTTGAGCTGCCCTCAGCCCGCTGGTTCGGGTCCGGTGGCTACCATCACCATCTTGCGGCGAATGCTTGGCAATCAAAGGGGGCAGGCCCGCGCTCTGTCGAAACCACAGGTCTCGCGAGTGTTGAGCTGTTGGCTGACCCCGCAAGTCTCACGCCCTGCCAGAAGGTCGATCCGTGGGGCACAGAATTCACGATCACCTCAGTGCAGGCTTGCGCCGCGTGAATGTCGTCAAATCAAACCAAGAGAGGACTACAACAATGACACCTAAAGAACTCGTAATGGAGGCCGTAGCTGCCATTTTTGTCAACTTCGACGCAACTGCCGCCGAACAGCTGCTGGCAAAGGACTATATCCAGCACAACCCAGCCGTCCCCACGGGGGCTGCGCCGATCCTTGGCTTCATTCCTGGTCTGAAAGAAAGCGGGATCAAGGTGGATATCCACCGGGTGATCGCGGAAGGCAACATGGTTGTCCTGCACACCACCTACAACAACGCTCAGGCGTTCGGTGCTGAAACTTTGGTGGGCTTCGATGTTTTCCGCGTCGAAGACGGAAAGGTTGCAGAACACTGGGACAACCTGACTCCAACTACACCGCCAAATCCTTCGGGGCACAGTCAGACCGATGGTCCAACTGAGATCACCGATCTGGAAAAGACGTCCGAGAACAAGGCTTTGGTCACCGACTTTGTGAACACGATCCTTAAAAATGGCGATGTTGACCGGATCACGGATTTCCTGTCCGCGGAGACCTATATCCAGCACAACAGCAACATTGCTGACGGCCTGGACGGTTTGGGTGCGGCACTCGCTGGCATGGCCGAGCGAGGCATCCAGATGATTTACTCGGATGTCCACATTGTTGTGGCCGAGGGCAACTTTGTCTTTAGCGCCTCTGAGGGCACGTTTGCCGACAAGCCGACGGCCTTCTATGACCTGTTCCGCGTCGAAAACGGCAAAATCGTTGAGCATTGGGACGTGATCGCAGATACCCCTGCGGGAATGGCTCATGACAACGGCAAGTTTTGATCGGGGGCGAACATGAGAGCATTCCTGATCACCCTCACGATGATGCTAGGAGGCTCAGCTATGGCTCAAGAAACTGGTGTAGTCGAGATTGTGACAATGAACCTTGCCGAGGGTGTTTCAGCTCAAGCGTTCGAACCGGTCGACAAGGCCATTGAGGACGAGTACGTCAGTAAACAGCCTGGCTTCATCTCCCGGCAAGCCGCCTTCGCAGACGACAAATGGGCGGTTGTCGTCAATTGGGAAAGCGCGGAGGCAGCGCAAGCATCCATGGACAGCTTTGCCTCTGCTCCGGCTGCTGAGAAGTTTATGAGCATGATCGATGCATCTTCTATGTCGATGAAGCGCTACCAACTGGCACGGTAAGAGCCTTCATACTAACCAAAGCGCCCATGGAAACATGGGTGCTTTTTTGCATTTTGATCATCAGCATTCATCACCCGACAATCGGGCTATCCAGGAGGACGGCAACTCTGTCCGCACAGCAGACATTCATGCCTTGGACAGCGAATGTCTTCTTCGAGCCCAAAGCGGACACCGAAAAAATGTCAGACGACGCCAAAAAGTAACGTCGCCCGATAGTCGCGGTTGTCGCTTTATTCTACCAGTTCCAGATCACCAGGACGCCAGGTCTTGTCGAACCAAGGCTCGAGCGGGCCGTAGAGGCGCATCATCACGTTGAAGCTTTGCCCGGGCATGGTTTGCGCCCAGTTGTTCTCCCAACCTTCTGGGGCTTCTGGACCAAAATAGATGCTGGTACTCCCATCCTCATTCGGCTTTATCCCTGGTCTATTAGAGTCGATACCACCGGATTGCTGGTCAGTTTCAAGGATTGACCGAGTCTGTCCGCTATACAACATAAACGACGCAAAGTTTTTGGCGGGAACCGGCGCCGGGAGCGTTACCTTATAGGTTTTTGAGCCGTCAAGGTACTGTCCGTTGTTGTCTCGCGCTGTCATCGCATAGACAGACCCCGTCCCGACCGGTGGCGAGGTCATCGCAGGCGTTATGCCCGTTGCCATATAGAAAAAGTACGACCGATCATCGAGGATGCGCGCGCCGTCCTCAAGAAACTGATAGCTCTGGCGTTGGAACGGTGAGTTCCATTGCCGGTCTTCATAAAAGAAAACTCCCGGATCGCGCGAGGCATACGTAATTGCTCGCGCCGTGGCATTTGCTATCGCTGCTGCCTCCTTGAAAATGGCCTGCATACGGGCATCGGGTTCAAAGGGCTCGCCCTTCCCGATCCCTATGGAAGCAAACGTTCCTACAATTTCCGGACTGAACGCACCAATTGGATTGTTTTCGAGCGCGACGTGGATCTCTTCAAAGAAGTCTTCGTTGTTCGCGTGAACAGTGTTGTGTTGAACACCGGAGATATTCAGGAAAGTTTCCGCGGGAGGATTGTCCGCTTCACTAAGCGGATAGATATTCAGACCCGCCTTAATCTCGGCAACAGGGCCAGCCGTATCTCCGTCTGCGTCTGGCGAGCGTCTTAGCAACAACCAGTGCTCATATGTCTTTGTGCGTAGTTCGAAGTAGCCCTCGGGCACCGGCGTTTCATCGTCGTTGTGCAAAAGTAGATACTTGCCACCTTCTCCCTTATCCGCGCCAAGCGCCCCGATATCCGTCACATAGTCAAACGCGGCGTCATCAAGCAACCCAAGCAGGCCTGCCGGAACCTGAATCACCATCGGGCCATTTGAGATATCAACATTCGAACCAATGTAGATTGTGGTTGTATTGGGCGTCAGCCAGATGGACCGCGCGTCCAGCAGGTCTTCTGCAATCACGACGTCATTGGGATTGACGCCCAAGTCTTCGTATCCCTGAAACATAGCTCGAAGCGAAGCGATCTTCATGCCATCCAGGAAAGCCGTCGTTGCTCTGATCAGATCAAGGTTATCGAAGACTTTCTCCACCGTCTCGGGTGATGGCATACCATCGAAGAATTCCAGATCACCAAGCGTCTGGGTCTCGACCTTGTCTGGTGTAAGAACATTCTCAGGAACGTCGGCTTTGAATTCTTGGGCTGAAGAATGCGATGCGAGTACCAGGGCAGTCAGCACAGCTAACGACTTTGTTTTCATTGTTCGCTCCATTGGGAATTACTGTTTGTTTTGATCAGTTTACTTTTTCTAGATCGCCCAGCATCCAGCCACTCTCCAGCCATCCGTCTTGCGGCCCATATAGACGAAACAAAAGGAAGTACGGCTCTGTGGTTGGTATCCAGTTGCTTTCCATGCCTTCCGGTGCTTCTGGTCCAAAAAAGATGTCGTAAGAACCGTCTTCATTAGCCTGCATCGCATCAGTGTCGCGCTCGGACAAACCGACAGGATCAACGTTCCGAATGAAGCTCTTGGTCTCCATCGAATAAACAATCACGGACCAGAAATCGTCGGCAGGTGTATCCGCTGGGACGTTCAGTTTATAGGTCTGATTGCGATCGTACATTTCCCCGTCGCTGTCGCGCAGGCCTGTCAGGTAAAATGTACCTCCGCCCAGTTGTTTCGGCAGGTATGTAATCCAGAAATAACTGCCGCCCGCACGCGCATCCACAAGGACTTCGGTCTCAGTCTCATACGGAAAACCTGCCTCGGGTTGACCTTCGGCAAAGTCCCATATCAGCCACTGGCTCTTCATCTCGCCGCTATCGTCGACCCAGAGCGGGATCATGGCTTTGCCGGGCGTTACAAAGTAGTTCTGCATTGAGGCATACGCCAACAACAAACCCTCATTCATAGCTTGCATCTGAATTTCTGATGGCTCGAAAGGTTTTCCCTTTTCGATCCCGAGATCCTTCAGGAAATTTACCATGACCTTGTCTTGTGGTCTGACGGGGTTGTTTTGAACGTAATCGTTCAAATCCTGAAAGAAGGTCTCGTTGTAGTATGGAAGCGAGTCGTACGGCACTTCTGACGCTTCGAGATAGTTGTTGGGTGGTGGATTGTCGGCCTCAGACAGGTAGTACACTTTGATCGTTTGAGCGTAGTCGGCCGCATCGGCGTCCGTTCCGCCATTCGTCAGTTTTGGCCGGAACGAAAACCCATATTCGTAGGTATCTGTTTCAAAGGGAAGGTATCCCGCCTCAGTTAATTCCTCCAGCGACATATCCCCTTCGTAGCCTGGGGGTAGCATAAGGTACTTGCCGCCGGCACCTTCATCGAAACCGTCGGGACCAACGTCCACAATCGGAACATCCCAGGCATTTACGATTGTACCGAAGTAGTTCACCTTTTCGGTGGCAGCGGGCACTTCAATGACAAGGGGGCCGGGTTCGGAGGTCATCGAAGCCCAAGCATAGGCCGTAACATCGTTGGCCGTAAGAAACCCATGTTTGGAGTCGAACGGCTTGTTGAGATAAATGATGTCATTGTAGTCGCCACCGAGGTCGCGACGAATGCCCTTGAGGAAATCGATCATACCGGCGGCAGGCATTCCCCAGATGGCCGTCTGGGTGGCACGCTGCACCATAATCTTGTACTCGATGTCCGCGACCTCGGCTGATCGTGCAAGGATTTCGCCCGTGTCGTTGAAGGACTGTGAGAAAACTGGTGAAGCAGAAATACCTGCGCCGAGCACCATTCCCAAAAAATGCATCGAAAAACCGCCGTGTAATGGCCGAAGTATTTTCATACTGCAATGCTCCCTGCTGTTTAGGGCAAGCTTGCACATCCGTTCAGCCGATGCGTATCATTTCACGACACGCGGGCGAACAAGCGGGTTGACGGATTGAACCTACCACCGATGATTTCGGCCAAGGCCTTGGGCGCGATGCCCCAGTTTGTGCTTGAGGCCGCTGGGGAAAGACGCCTGTTGCGTGCTTTTGACTCTGCCGATCTTCCTGTTCACTTCATTGAGGAAAGAGGCGGTTACATCTCGGAGCATGCCTTGGCGACCTTTGTGCACGAAGCCGCACGATCTTCGGGACAACAAAACATCGGATTGTTGTGGTCACCGTATCTCACCGTCGCTGACTACGGCGCCTGGGGGAGTTACGTTCTTTCTGCTCCAACGCTGGGGGCAGCGCTAATACGAGCTTCTGCCGTCATGCCATTTCATTCGTCCACGGATCGCGCGTGGCTTGAAACTTCGGGCACAAGCGCGCGCTACTGTTATCGTTTCGGACTTCGCTCGCATTTCGCGTATCCGGACATCGGTTTCTCGGCCGTTGGGGTTTTTCTGAGCATATTCCGCGCGTATTTAGGAAACGACTGGAAGCCATCGGCCGTGCTCTTGGACTTCCCGAAAGTTCCTGGGTTTGTCGAGGCAGAAGACACTTACGCTTGTCCTGTAATCTGGAACGCCACCCGCCTTGGGGTTGAGTTTGAAGCTTCGGCTTTGAGCTCCGAAGCTACGCCCAAAAAACTCACCGGCGGCTCGACAACTGTCGGAGATATTTCTCGCGAACGATTGGGCGGCCCACCTCAAACACTTAGAGGGCAAGTCGAGGAAGTGGTTTGGCAACAACTTCATCGGGAGGAAATGTCGATTGATGCCACCGCGCGTTCGCTCGATCTTGGCGTTCGCACACTACAACGGAAGTTAGCAAGCGAAGGGGTTCGTTTTCGCGAAATCGTCAACGATGTCAGGGTAGCAAGGGCTGAGGAACTCCTCACAGATACGCGCGAGACAGTCTCCAGTATCTCCTCCATGCTAGGATATGAAACCGCAAACAACTTCAGCCGCGCATTTAGGAAGTTGACGGGATTGGCGCCCTCTGACTATCGCAAGATGAACTCCGGTCATACTTGAATGGTCGTCTGCAAAATCAAGCCGTTGGCGTCTGCATTGCTCACAAATTTAAGTTAAGGCTGGATGCGACGAGTAACCGCGTCCAGCCCGAATAGGGCGGCAAGCTAACCTAGTTCGATCACTTTTTATGTTTTCTTTTAGGATCAAGAAACAGTGTGCGTTGGAACAATGACAAAGTTACAGAGTATTTGCTTGCGGAGGTGGTTTTATCAGATGCCCCGCGTCGATTACCCTGGGATAGGTTCAACGCGGGGCTGTAGGAAAGTGCTAGGTAATCAAAATGATGCCCGCACTCACTACGGGAAGCATTCTGATATTTCGATACTTGATTTATTTATGTATCCAATTTGAATATTTGATAGCTCCAACTGCTTCAAAAGTCAGAACGTGCAATGCGAACACCCCTCGAGGTAGAGCGCTTTGATCGCGAGTTTCCCGAGCACCTTCTCAAAATTGGTTAGTGGCTTATATCGGTTGGTCCATTTTTTGATCTGTTCCAAGTAGTTATTTAAAAAGAAACCACGTGATGGAAAAAACTACTGTAAATGCATGGACGCGCCTATGTAGTTGTGCTTGCGGCGCAGCCCATAGTCATTTCCAGACACGAACCAAAGAAATTAGCGAAAAAAACCACGGTCGTTCATGGGATGGGAGACGACCGTGGGTAGCAGTTAGGGGTATGATAGGTACGAAGCCATCATGAGTTTGGATCAAAACTCTTACAAAAGATTTGTATTTTGAAAGAAGAGCTTGCGTGCTATTCAGGCTATTGGTGTTCACCGACGTTCCGCAGTGCTTTTCGAGCAGTTGTTTGCAGAAAACGCTTTCACACGTTGAAATAAATTCACATCGAAATATTTGGTTTTGTCGCGTTGTGGGTAGCTTCGCGACGCATCGTCTTATTGGGAGGAATACATGAAATACACTGCCATTTTCGCCGCCGCGGCAATCTCCGCTTTTGCAACTGTTGCCGCTGCCAAAGATCCGATTCCGGCAAGTAGTGATAACTTCGAGATTTACAGTGAGGTTGAAGGCTGGACGGTTTATGCTGACAACGACTCCGGTACATGCCTGATAGAAAAAGTCTTCGAGAGCGGGAACGTCATGCAGATGGGTCTAACCAAAAACCAAAAACACGGTTACTTGGGAGTATTCACGCAAGCTGACATAGACATCAAAAACCGTCAAAAAATAGAAATAGCAATTGACGACTTCGTGTATGAAGGTCGCGCAAAAGGCATAAAAAGCAAGAAGCTAGCGGATGACTACTCTGGTGGCTATATCGTTGTAAAGGACGCGAATATGGCGACTGCCGTGGCCGAAGGACAGACTTTGATCGCATTTCCAAAGAAGTCTGCAAATTTCATTGTGGACCTAACCGGTACGAAGAAGGCTATGGAAGAAGGTCGTAAATGCAACCTTGCACTTGCCAGCTAACTTAGGCCGTTGCTCAACCTCAAAAAAGTTGAGCTGCCTTTTTATCAAACCATTAGTGGCCCCGCAGTTTGCGGGGTCACTTGTCAGTAATTTTTTGTGTCTTCGCCTCAAGCATCAAGTTTATGGTTAGCCAACCCAAACTGGCGCGGGCGTTGTCTGGAAAGCAACGAATGTTGGTTAATCCAAGTGAGTGGCCAGATCGAGTGCGATATTCAAACAGGGCAACGCGGTCTTTTATTGCCCGTGGCTGCTTTGTCCGCAAAGCGGATGCTCATGCCGAGTACAGCGAATGACCGCTACGAGCCCCATTTTGACCGATGCTGCGCGATGTCCCAATGACAGCAATGCGCAGAAAGCGGACTTTGCAAAGTGCAGCGGACTGGGAAAAGCAGGCATTCCTGCCAATAGCAGCGTATGCGGCTTTGAGCTGGAAGCAGACTTCACGGTTGCGCCCCGACAACTTGTGTCCTGATGAAGCTTCTTCTGTATCGTTTGATTGATCTTCCTTGATCGGTAGGATGGGTAAACCTTCAAAACTAGTCCGGGGTTAAAAATGTACAGGTATATGCTGACAATACTGGCTTTGTGTTGTGCAAGCTTACTTCATGCTGCTGGTATGGAGCGGTGGGGTGAGTCTGGGGATTGGTCAATCCTGATTGATCCCGAAAAGGGCAACGGCTGTCTGGCGTGGAAGCCCTTTGAAAACGACATGACCGTTGAAATCGGCGCGGCACCCAATCAGGACGGCGGCTTTTTTGCCGCTTTTAATCCGGCCTGGGTTCAAATCGAAGATGGGGCGACCGGGGTCGTACAGTTCGATTTTGGTGATGCGAAGTTTGAAGGCGAAGCGGTGGGTGTCTTCAAGAATGGCGTGCCCGGTGGTTACGCCTTTTTCGACAACCCGGCATTTGTAACCGAGTTTGGAAAACGCCAAAGTGTCACGATTATTGGTGAAAGCGGGGCTGAGGTTGAACTAGATCTCAGCGGGTCTGCAAAAGCAATCGAAGGGGTTCTGGCGTGTCAGGCCGAGCAGCCGGAACCACTGAAGAACTAGGTGCGTCCGATTACTGCAATTGATTAATGTCTGGCACGCAGGGTTGCCTGTCGGCAGGCATAGCATCAGCGCCTTCAGGGGCCTTGTTTCTGGACCCGCCCACATCAAGTTTGAACTTTGGCGACGAAAGCTGGCCAGTCACATTAAAGGGCCAGGCGCTTCGGGATAGGGGTTTGCCAACGCGCCGCGGCTCCGCTCTTATTGCTATCGTATCATTCAGCCAATCCACTTGCCCCCTTGCAACCAATTGAACCGATCCTGTTTCTATTACGATGGAATTTGAACTGACTTGTCCGGCCTGGATATCAACCGGGGCGACGACGCAAGTTATGTCGGTGTAGCCTTTTCTGAACTCCTCTGAAAACAGCCAGGGGAAAATGCCCAGCCCCGCCAGTTCCAATAAGCTGGTGCTGATATAGCCCTGCGACATCGACAAAGACGCGTTGCCGCGCATCGAGTTGATGAAGGCCTTGCCCGAGGCAGTATTGCCAGAAACGTTGAACTCACCGCTCAAACGGCCATAGGCATCAATTCCAATTCCCAATTCATCAAGGATTTCACCAAATTCCCATCCTGAGGTCGATCCTGACAATGAAAGCCAATCAGGTGAGTCAATCAGGTCCATGACCGCCCGCAGGCTGAAGTTTCCGCCGCCATAAGACATCTGAAGAGGTCCGAAATCCACGGTTCCTTCTTTGGCAGACATTTGGCTGGAAACAGATGTTACGCCTTGTTGGCCTAAAATCTCTTTGAATTCGATTTGTACCTCGACGTCAGCTTCTCTTAGCACGCGTTGCACATCCAGAAGATCGGCAGGTTTCCCTTTTTCCTTTGGCAACACCAGGGGCTGGACATCTGTCTCCTTCGGCAAAACCAAGGGCTGAACTTCGGCGTCAGGTTGTTTTGAGGCCTCGCCCACCAAGCTTTTCAGTTGGTCCAACACGGCAGTCAGGTTCTTCAGGTCGTTGAGATCGAGCTTTTCACTCGTGATGTTGCCACGGACGACGGATGCACCTTCGGGAAACTGTGCATCAAAGGCTGCAAGAAGATGCGAAGACCCGGCCTCGAACTGGATTGCGGCATCAAAGTCTTCACCCTGCCTGGAGGTTTCAGCATCGATAGCGAGTGCTCCGATTTCAACAGGTTGCAGGTTGAGCGCGGTCAGAAACTGGGCACCGTCGTCGACATCCAGTTCCACATCGAAATCGAGACCGGCCAGACCTTTGAGTTCGTTGACAGATAGTGCGAGATCGAGCGCCCATAGTTCGGTGCCATAGTTGGTAGCATTGAACCTATTGAGAGAAACCGGGCCGCCTGTATTGGATATGTTGAAATCAGCCTCGATACCGCCGAATTGGTCAACGTAGCTTTTATCGAGGTTGGGAAAAATCAACTTGGCGGGCCCGTTCAACTCCCCATCGAAAGTTACGTCCTGAAGCTGAAGCAGATCGAGAATTTCCCCCTCGGCTTTCAGGACAGGCTCTTCAATTGGACCGGCTTGCAGCGCGATGCCCAGCATGGCGAGCCGGCCGTCCGGCATGCGACGAATGGTTTCGATAGAGGCTGGACCGATTACGTCTAAACCCTGGTCAAACGCATTTGTTTGAAAAAGTAGCTTCTCGAATTCGAAGGACGTCAGAGATCCGACCATATGCATTTCAAAGCCGGTGAATTTCAGCTCTTGGATACTTTTTGCTGCTGGCGGCGGCTGTCCTTCGGGATGAAGCCGCGCATTGAAAAGCAGATCGACGCCCTGAGCGGTGTAGAGGTCATCTATTGAACCCTCAGCTTCAAGTTTCTGCCCTCCCTCCAAGCTTACGGTGGTTGTAAACGCTTCGATTTTTAGGGCGTCTTGGGACACGAGTTCAGCTTGCAACTGGCCATTGCCTTCCAAAACACGTTCCAATCCAATGACATCCAGAAAATCACCGAATTCTCCGGTGTCCATCTCCAATACAGCTCGATAGCCACCACCTTCGTCTTCCGTGAAAGGTTCGCCATCATAGCTCACGGTCATTTCTCCAAAACTGGCCCGCGTCGTAAATGGCGCGGCGCGAGGGTAGTCGCCATCGATTTTGAAACCCTGACCGTTGACGGAGCCGGAACCAAAGACCTTTGTTCGTTGCCCATTGTCGACTAGTGCGAGCGCGAGTGACTGGAGGTCAAATACAAACGAGAAGCCCGAGACCTTGTCGTCGATGTTTAACCCGATAGACGTGAAACTGACGTTCTTGTCGCTCAGAAAGTTCAGGATCCCACTGCCTTCAGTGTCGCTTTCATTGATCCTATCAGCGCTAGCGACGTCTGTTTGATCATCCTCTGATACAGTTTCCTCGGACACCGGCTTGGGTGTTGGCCTGTTTTTTCGCCAGCTTGTTGTGCCGTCTGCGGCTGTAAGAATATTCGCTTGGAGGCCTTCCACTACCAGATTGTCAAAATGCAGACGTCCATTGGTCAACGCGGCAATGTCCAACTCCAGTTCCAGCAGGTTCAATTCTACAAGTGGTGACTCCGGCATTGTCTGGCTCGGGATGACCACCCCGCCGACGTAAATGTGACTAATGCGTCCAAGCGCGACGCTTACATCATCGTTGACCAATAGAGGCCGACCAATTTGTTCCGATAGTACTCTTTCTACAAGGCCACGTCGCATGTCCGAGAACATCGGAGCAGCAAGCAACAACCAGACAAAAGCGATTGCAGCGAAGGCTAGAAATGCAACAAGCCCAACTATTCTTACGAGCCAAACCCTCATGTGCTCCCCTATTGCAGCTCACACTGCTTCGAATTTCCGCCAATTAGAAGTCACCAATACTACTGGCAATTTAGCACGCTTAGAATTGCGCATCTCTTTTAGGATGACGTGTTCATCGGTCCAAAGCCGCAAGTATTCGAGCATCTCGCTCGTAAGGGTCCTCGCGGAAATGAACGGTCCCATCTTCGACCCACGCAGTCCAATAGGTCAAAAGGACCGGCATAGGCTCGGGTAGGTTAACTCGCGTTGTCTTCCCGCTATCCAGAATGGATTGCATCTTTTGCCGGCTCCAGTCCGGCTCTCCCTCCATCAAAAGGCTGGCAAATTCGAATGGAGACTCAAGACGCACGCAGCCTGAACTTAGGTTTCGCTCATTTCGGTCGAAGAGACTGCGGTCGTTGGTGTCATGCAAGTACACTGCGTATTCGTTGGGAAACATGAACTTGACTAATCCTAACGCATTGTCTGGACCCGGTTGCTGAACCAAAGTGACGCCAGGGTTCTTTGCCCCCCAGTTCACAGCGTTGGCAGGAATCGTCTGCCCGTCTTTGTTCCGAACTACATAATTGTTGCGCGCCAGATAGGCTGGATCCTTGCGGATGCGCGAAAGCTTATCCTTCCGAAAAATCGAGGCGGGAACAGTCCAAGTCGGATTGAATTCCATGTATTCAATTTCATCTCGGAACACTGGGGTTTTTCGGTAGGCTGATCCTGTGATCGACCGAGTGGTCCAAAGCGTCCCATCGGACGTGACCAAGTAAGTACGAGCGCCTGCAATGTTTACCAGCACGAACTCTTCGTCGATTTCGCGCATGAGCCAGCGGCCTCGTTCCAGGCTGAGCCGCAATTTATCTATGCGATCTTCGACAGGTTTGTTGAGAGACGCGAAGGTCTTACCACCAACGACGCCATCTGCCTCCAAGCCGTGACGATTTTGAAAGGTTTTTACCTGTCGCACCAAATGATCGTCATAAACCCAAGCTGGATTTATACCGCTTTGGCTGATTTCTGGAAATTCATTTGTTCCATCGTAGCCTTCTGTCGCTAACCTTTTGCGCAGTTCGGCGACGGCAGGATCCACCATTTCCGGCTTAAGAACCGTTTCTTCGGGGACTGTGTTCCAGCCTCCCTTTGATGCGATAGCTCTGTATTTGCTCAATGCATCAACGAGCATCGTATATTGCGCGTTGTCGATATCGATGCGTTCAATTAAAGCGCTGAAGCCTTCATCTTGAAGATAGTGGCTCAATACAACGGAAGGGTCTTGTTGTATTACTGGCTTTGAGAAATTCCAAGCGTCGTCTAGCGCATTTGGATCGACTTTTCCAAACACCAAATGGTGTACGAGTTTTACGGCCGCGTCAGTCGCCAGAATATCGAATAAAGCTCGACTGGAGGCATCGCCATCCTGTGAGGCTTTGAATGCGGATCGAAGCTCTTCTAGTTTGAAGTCACTCGGCGTAAAACCCTGATCAATTGCTCCGTCCAACTCCTCAAAAAGCTCGTCAACCAATTCAAAACTGGTCCAAGCTGGCGTAAATTCTCTGTCCGTATAGAAACGAGGTACAAGGATTTCTGCGTCCAAACTCTTGCTGTTTGAAAGTGTACTACTCGCATTCGTATTTGACCGCAGCAGCGCTTTTATCTGCTCCGAGACTTGGTCTGCTGCGCCCAAGTTAGGGCATGTTATCAGCGTTGCGGTTAGTGCAGTTGCAACCGCTGATCTAAGAACTTTCACCATCCCCTCCTGAATAGTCAATCTATATGTGGTTGCTGCAACATAGGATACTCCAACATTTTGTATAATCAAATCGTAATTTATTGTTCTCAGATTTTGCTCGCAAAGCGGACCTACTTCACGGGCATATTATCGAACATCGAGGTCGTGCTTTAACCGGCAAGGCGACGATCCAAACCAACGGCGACACGTTCGTGTAAACGCACTTGGGTTTTTGTAGCCCAAGTTCTTTCCGATATCTGTTATAGAAAGGCGCCCCTCGGTCAGCCATTGCTCCGCCTGACGCATTTTCGCGCTGTCTACGAGATTTGCTCCTGTCGTGCCGTGTCTTGCAAGTTCTGTTTGAAGCGTTTTGGGATGCAAACCGATGAATTTTGCAAATCCGTCCAAGCCAGGCCATGCGGAGTAGTCAATCACAGAGAACAAGTCGGTCAAGTCGAGTACTTTTTGAATGGGGCTGTAAGCTTCCGTCGTCTCGTTTCGTTCAAATTTTGACTGCTGCATCAACCAAGACGCGGGGAACGACATACTGAGGCCCCATGCATTGCATTTTTGAACCTGACTTTTTGGAATAAAAGTTGGCGGGATCGCTTTCGGATCAAAGACAAGTATTTCGACCAATGCGCTGTTCCATACTGGCCCCAATCTCGCCTTCAGCATTTCAGACCATGCAACAACATCCCATGCGTCTGCTTGGCCGGGAGGTTGAGAGGCTTGAAGCATCCGGCGACCCATCAATATGGCCCGTCCATCTTCAATCGTCATTGTGTAATTCATTGAAATTTGCACGGCTTCCACAAAGTGAAGCCAAGCGACGAGCAGGTCTCCCAAGCTAGGCGTGTAACTTAAAGTTTCAGGTGGGACGAAACCGTCACTCCAATCAAATTGACTAGCAATCTCTGCGCAAAGATATGGATTTTTTGAAAGTCTGGCGGCACGGTTGGACGCGCGATACACACATGCGCTAGGAATTGGTTGGGTAGGACCAGATAAAACTTCTGACCTGAGTAAGCAGCCTTCCAAGACCTTTTCTCTGTCGGCGCCCAATTCGCAAGCTCGAACCACTACCGCTGACAAAAATTTTGACTGCATGACTGGGATCGTCACTTGAGAAGCCTGAGCGCACATATGTCATCCTGGTTATCTTTACTGGACAGAGAAAATTTAATTTGTCCTCAAATGACAATAAGTAATTCTCAAAAACCTTGATAGCATGATCGTCACCTTGAGCAGCCTCAACTGACTGGTCCAAGTTGATTGTTAGCGCATCATCGGCCTGTGATCCATCGGGATGATGGTTTCGGGCGCTGGCGGGCGGTA
>NZ_WQDM01000017.1:0-32242 GCF_013033125.1 Ruegeria sp. HKCCA4008 | reverse complement strand
CGTGGTCCTCCGTTTCCTAAACATAACGGTGGACCAGTTCAGTGGGGGAGGCTCACTATCGTGGATCCACGATATGAATTATACTTTTAAGGGGTTCAGTCGCTCCAATAGTTGCTGTTGACGTGCAACTCACTGGCCTCCTTTAGAAGCCTACGAACCGTTTGCTGGTCCACCCCGCAGCCAAGTTCAGCAGCTTTGTCCGCAATCTGCTTCGGCACTTCAGAGCGTTTTTGAATGGGCGTATAACTGTGGCCGTCCACTGCGCAAGCAATGAGGGCTTTTTGAAGCGTTGCGATCCGAGTAGTGCTAGCAGACTTTTGAGCCCGGCTGTTTTCGGCAGAGGAAGAGGCCTCTAGTTTTGCGTCCAATTCAGACAGGCGCTCATCTTTCGCCCGCAGCATATCTCGAAGGTTCTCGTTCTCCGCAATGATTTCCGCATTCTCGACAACAGTATCCGGTTGCGGTCTATCGTAAGGCGGCATCCCCACAGCACGCCGCCACGCTAAGGACACATAATACCCCCTTTGCGACAGCCAAAGCAGATAGTCCTTTGCAGGCGCCTTCTCACTAATTTCCCCGATCTCTAATGCCCTTTCCAATATCAGAAACCTGTCTTCACGCTCACGTATCGTCTCTCCGGTTTCCGGGGCGTTGCCGCGCCAGCCATCTGTGCGGAATGGCTTAAAGTTCAGCGACAAATCAATTGCCTCGCGGGCTGTCCAATAAGGTTTTCGGACCCATTCCCCAATCAGACGCCGTTCCTGTCCGGCGTAGTCGGGGGACAGAATTTCCTTCCTCCGGTGGGCAAAATGCTGACCGTCAAATGCGATCGGACCTGCCGGTGTGATGGCTAGCCACCAATCCGTATGGAACGGTAGGTTGTTGCGCTCTGCCCACCAAAGCCAAAACACAGGCGCGCCCAATCGTTCACCTGACCGCTTCGCTCTGGTTAGTAGCGCGCTATGGTCATTAAGCACCTGTGCGACTCCGGCATCATCTGGCGAAATGCCCAGCGCCAGTGGGACGGCTTCTTCGAGAGACCAACTGCTCTGATAGATCCATACCTGCATCAAGTGTTCAGCAGGTTGTACCGGGGCCTGTTCACATTCAATCATGTCCCAGTTTTTCCTTCTTCATATTATCAAGCTGATCTGCCCACCACTGTGTCAAATCAACTCGCTCATCCCAGTGTGCGCCGCGTGCGTATGCCCGGCGGATTTCATTCTTTTCCACATGGGCGAGGGCTCGCTCAATGGCGTCCGGATGCCAGCAGCCTGACTCATTGGTCAATGTGGAAAACATTGCCCGAAAGCCATGCGCCGTCATCTCGTCCTTCTCATACCCCATGCGGCGCAGCGCGGCATTCAAAGTATTGTCGCTCATGCAGCGCTTGGATGAACGTACCGATGGAAAGAGTAACTTGCCCCAACCCGTCAGGTCGCGCAGTTCCTTCAAGTGATCGAAGGATTGGCGGGACAGCGGTATTGTGTGAGGCCGCCGCATCTTGGCGCGATGTGCCGGAACGGTCCACGCCATTCTGGCTTCGTCGATCTCATCCCACTCCGCCATTCGCAACTCTCCGGGGCGCAGGGCAGTCAACGCGAGCAGTTGCAATGCGAGGCGCGTCGTTCTTTGACCGGAAAACCCGTCGATAGCCCGTAGCAATGCACCGGCCTGCGCCGGATCAGTGATTGCCGCGCGGTGCTGTACCTGGGGCCTGATCAGGGCATCCTTCAAACCATAGGTCGGATCGTTATCGGCGAGTCCTAGGGCGATGGCATAGCGAAAGACGGCCCCGGCAGCAGACCGCATCCGTACGGCGCTTTCGTGATTGCCCTTTTTTTCCATCTTCTGCAGCGGAACCAGAATATCCCGTGCTGTTATTTGCGTGATCGGCATTTTCCCGATGTCTGCGGAAAGTAGCCGGTGAAACCAGGCGGTCTTAGTCAGCGTTGCTTCGGCACGGCCTTCGCTGCGCTTCTTTTCCAGCAGTTCTATCGCCAACTTGGAGAAAGTGGCTTTGTTCTCTGCCTCTTCTCTGGCTTTTTTGTCTTTGCGCACGCTGGAAGGATCTTCGCCATTTGCGATCAGGCTGCGGGCGTCGTCCCGTTTCCGTCGCGCATCGGCCAGTGTCACTTCAGGATACTTGCCTAGCGCCAGCAGCTTTTCCTTTTGGAGCCAACGATACTTGAAGCGCCAGAGTTTCGAACCATTCGGCTTCACCAGCAAATAAAGCCCGTCAAAATCGGCCTGCTTGTAGGGCTTCTCTTTGGGTTTCAGAGCCCGAATCCGTGCGTCGCTCAAGACAGGCATTGGGGGTACCTTCCAGTCACCAGGTGGCACGTACCCCAATTTGGTACCCCATTTGGGGGTAGATTACAGCGCACGTGGCAGGACAACATCGGACAATCCGACAGTATAAACCCTGCAACTACAAGCTACTATCAGTCAAAATCGGACGCAACTGGATGTTAAAGTGGTGCCCCCACACGGACTCGAACCGCGGACCTACTGATTACAAATCAGTTGCTCTACCAGCTGAGCTATAGGGGCACTGGCTGTCGATTACTTCCTCTGGCAGTAGACTGCAAGCCTGAATTTTAGCCTAAACTTAGACATTGCCCGATTTCTTGAGAACGTGCAAAAAACGCTGAATTCATCCGTTGCAAATATCTCGCGAGTGGTAACGGACGCGGCAATGCAGAAAAGCCAAGGGGTAAAGGAAAAAATGCAGGTTGCCATCCACGCCGGTGTTGCCTTTTCGGATGAAGGGCTGGTGATGTCCTCGCTTGGCGCGAACAGGAGCGTACTTGCCAAATACCGAACTGCGGTTCTGGGGCCGCGGCGGTCCCGGCTATTCGTCAAAGTGATGTCTGACTCGATTCTGCAGGGTGTATCTGATGCAGACGCACGGAACAGATTGTCCGAGCTTGTTGCCGGAAACCAGAATCTGGACCGCGCGGTTGTATCGAGCGACAAGTTCTTTGGCCCCAGGCGCACTGCGCTGCAAGACGGCCAGATCTATCCGTTTGCGGGGAATAGAACAGCCCATACGGACACTCTGCTGGACGGCGTGCAGGTTCAAGTGTTTGCAGGGCTGGTGAACCCCGGGGTTTTTATACCAAAGATTCTGGCCTCGATCCATGAAGACCATCGGCGGGACATTCTGGCCAGCACCGATTTAAGCTGCCTCAGCTGGCTTGGCATGATCGAAGACCTGCGGGATCTTGCGCCTCAGGTTCAGCTCACCTTGTGGGAACACGAGAATTCCCCGCTTATCTGGGGGGATATCATCCGCGCCGTGGCTGGACTGCCTGATGAGGCTGTACTTCATGAAGAGTTTGCATTCCTGTCCTCCCTTTTGACAGAAGCTGGACAACGTCATGTATTGGACATCGTGAGAAAAGGGGACGCCATCGATCACGGCCGCCGACGTGAAGAGATGGCAAATATTCTGGACGAATACGCCCGGCCGGAGCAGATCGAGGAAGAGCTCGACTTGCCGGGCTGGAATTCCGACATAGTTGAAGCGTTCACAGAGCTTTACGAACAGGATCTGGCCACGATCCGGTCCATGCCGGACGTCCGTGTTTTGCAAATCTGATCGGTTTGCGCAGTGCCGTTGGATTGGGTGCACAGATGGTGCGAAGGTAGCTTTTGTCACGAATCCAGCATGAGGGCAGGGACGCAAGCGTATTTGGGGCCCTGCCGAATATCAGGCCACGAATTGGTGGTTTTGCAGCGACGTGTTGATACGGAAAATCCTGCCGATCAACGGGTTTATCTGACAAACCATGGCGTTCGACCCAATTGATCATCCGGATTTCCGCGGAATGGCATCAACTGACCGGTTCATTGGTTTGGCACAATGCATCAGGCAACCAAGTAATCTCGCAATATCCCGTTGAACAGTTCAGCTTTTTCCAGATGCGTCGCATGTGCAGAGTTTGGTATCACCGCGAGGTTTGCATTCGGAATGGATTGCCACAGCTGTTCCGTCTGACTCCATGGGTAGGTGCGATCACGATCCCCCCAGATAATCAGCGTCTTGGTCCTGATTGCCGGCAGGTTTTCAGCGCCGCTCCAGGAATGCATCGCATCCAAACCAGACAGCATGGCCTTCAGGTTGCTTTTCTGGGCTATCGCGGCGCAAAGTTCATATTCCAAGGCGTTTTCGCGTTCGAGAAACCAGGTTGCCGCAATCCGCCGCGCCGTCACTTTTGGCCCGTCTGCACAGGCACGGGTTTTCGAAGTGTCGATGGTCTCAAACCGCCCGGGCAGCACTCCTACGGACCCGGTGCCATAAAGAACCAAACGGTCAACACGCTCGGGCGCACGGGCAACCATTTCCTGCACGACCATTCCACCCATCGAGTGACCAACCAGGTGGAATGTCTCGATGTCGCGCGCCTTCAGCTCATTCAGCGCCCAGTCCGCGAATCCCGAGATGCTGCAAAACGCGTCACGTTGCGCATTTTCGCCAAAACCAGGCAGATCCAGCGTGATGACATCGTAACCTTTCAGGGCCTCGACCTGCCGCTGCCATTGCCGACTGCCGCCCAGGAACCCGTGAACAAACACGATGGGTGTCATTTCCGACCGCCCTGTACAATCCGATCGAGGATCATGGCACAGAACAGGATTGAGAACCCCGCAAGAATACCCTGGCCCACATTCGCGTATTGCAACGCTTCAAGAACATCCTCGCCCAGCCCTTTGGCACCGATCAGAGACGCAACAACAACCATTGCCAGTGACAACATGATTGTCTGATTGATCCCCGCCCGGATCGACGGGCTTGCCAGCGGCAAGTCGACCTTGGTGAGCAGGTACCATTTGTTGGCGCCGAAACTGATCGCCGCCTCGCGCACGCTTTCGGGCACGCCACGCAAGCCCAGGACGGTCAGGCGCACCACGGGCGTACCACCGAAAATCATCGTGACCACAACCGCGGCCGGCTTGCCGACACCAAAAAACGCGATCACGGGTACCATGAAAACAAAGGCGGGCATGGTTTGCATGAAATCCATGATCGGCTGGATGAAAGCATAGAACCGAGGGCGACGCGCCGCGAACATGCCCAGTGGAATTCCGATGACAATAGACAGGCACGCCGCTGTCCCCAACAAGGCCAGCGTGGTCATTGCGCCCTCCCAAAAGCCCAACAGCCCCATATAGGCCAGAAACGCGCCCGAATAGATTGCCGTGCTGACACCCGCAGTCAGCCATGTCAGCAGAATGATGAGACTGGCGATCACGATCCATGGCGTCTGCACCAGGATGACCTCAAGCGCGTCCAGCAGGGTACGGATACCGAATGTCAGCCCGTCAAAGAACGCTTCGCTGTTGCGCACGCACCAGGCGATGAAGTCTTCCACCCAGGTGATGCTGGTCAGGCGGATATTGGGGTCTGTCGGGAAGTGGCTAAGCAACGAGAAACGCCCCGGAAAGCTGTAATGCATCATCGCCGCAGCAACGATCAGCGCCATGAAGATCGCGCTGAACACGATCTGCGATACCGGCATTGCTGACCGGATTGAACGATCTGACAGCCATTCCGAGAAACGCGCTTCGAGCGCCCAGTTTGCCACCTGTGACTGAACCAGCTTGACGATGATCAGAATGATCAGGCCGGTCAGAACGATGTAAGGCCCTTCAGCGGCCATTGCTTCGGCTTCGGCGCGGATGCCGCCTATGTTTTCCTCCAGCGAGTCCACCGTCCGCTGGTAGACGTCGATCTTGTCCGAGTTGTTTTCGATGGCAGCGGCCAACTGCTGACGGCGCAGCTCAAGCGTCCCTTCAATTGACGCGATGCGTTCCATCGCCTCGGCCGCCAGGTCGCCGAACAACCCGCGCGCGATCTGCACGTAGGCTATTGTTTCGAGGATCAGAAATGGCAACGCCCATGACCACAAGCCCCGTGCACCGAACCAGACCGGGCCAAACAACCCGGCCATCAGATTGAAAGTCGGTGTAAAGCGGGACGACGCGCCGATCTTGTCGAAGTTGCGGATGTAATAGTCGGGGCTGGTGCGAACAAAGGCCCGGATGTTTTCGCGCCGCTCTTCGGCATATGCCAAAGCGGCCTCGTTCTCTGTATCTTCCAGCGGGTTCACATCTGAAGAACTCATGACACTTCGGTTCCTTCGATCACGGTGCGCAACAGATCGGCACGGGTTATGACGCCAACATCCACGCCGCCGTCCTCCACAAGGATCGCGCTGTCGGTGTCGATTGCCAGATTGATCAGCGTGCTCAGGTTTTCGCCTTCATTCACACGCGGGGCGTCCGAGGGCAGAGGACCATGGGTCGCGACATGTTCCGGTATGGGCCGCATGACGGCGTGGGCACGCACCACCTTGAGCCTTGAGATACCCGCCACGAAATCGGCGACATAGTCATCGGCGGGGTTCATGACGATGTCTTCGGCCGTTCCGATCTGCACCACCTTGCCGTCGCGCATGATCGCGATCCGGTTCCCGATGCGGACGGCTTCATCCAAATCATGGGTGATGAAGATCGTCGTCTTTTTCAGGATTTTGCTCAGTCGAATGAACTCATCCTGCAATTGCCGCCGGATCAACGGGTCCAACGCCGAGAACGGTTCGTCCATCAACAACACATCCGGGTTCGCTGCCAGTGCCCGGGCAAGGCCCACACGTTGCTGCATACCCCCGGACAGCTCGTGTGCGAATTTCGATCCCCAGGCTCCGAGTTCGACGATATCCAGAATAGCAGCGGCCTGACGCATGCGTTCATTCTTGCTGACCTGCCGGATCTCCAGCGGCATTGCGACATTGTCCAGCACAGACCGATGCGGCATCAGCGCAAAGTTCTGAAAGACCATGCCAATCTTGTTGTTGCGAAACTGCTGAAGCTCTTTCGGGCCCAGGGCCATCACGTCAGTGCCTTCGATTTCGATCTTGCCTGCGGTGGGTTCCAACAGCCGGTTGAAATGGCGAACCAGAGTGGACTTCCCGCTGCCTGACAGGCCCATGATGCAGAATATCTCGCCCCGATTGACCGAAAGACTGACATCCGCGACGCCCACAACGCAGTTGTATTCCGCCAGCACCTGGGCTTTGTCCAATCCACGGTCGCGGATTGCCTGCAGCGCCACCTCGGGCCTGCCCCCGAAAATCTTCCAGACATTCGAGATTTCAATAACGGTATCGTCGCTCATAAGTCCCCCAGAGGTGCGCATCTGGGTGGCGCCGTCCATCGCCGCCACCCTGTTTTGGGACGAGAGATCAGAGACCCAGCCAGGCGTCGACACGATCCGGGTTCGCTTCGACCCATTCACGGGCAACGTCCGCCGGGTCGCGGCCCTTGCCGCTGATCTCATAGGCGAACCCGCTGACATCATCCGCCGTCAATGCGAAATTCGCCAAGAAATCGGCAATCGCCGGAGAACGCTCTGGCAGCGTGTTGGACCAAGCGATCTGCACGTTCTTGAGGGCGTCCTTGGTCGCAACATTGGATTTGTTGTACCAGTCCGGGTCATCAGACGGTTGGACCATCACGTATTTTGCCGGGTCGAATGGCGGCTCGGTCAACATCTGGACGTCGAACATGTACCAGACGGCATGCGGCTTGTAGCAATAAAAGGCATAGCCTTCGCCCTTGGCGATGCTGTCCTTGATCCGTGCGGTTTTCACGCTTTCCTCGGCACGTATCGGCTCAATGAAATCAAGCAGGCCGTAATCGCGGGTTTTGACTTCGTTCACGTTGGCCGAAGCCCAACCCGGCGCGCCAATCCACATTTCACCTTTGCCATTGCCGTCACTGTCCATCAAAGCGGCCACATCCGGGCGGCCCAGATCGGCGATGTCGGTGATGTTGTTGGCTTCACCGAAGTCTTTGCTGACGCAGAAACCCTGATTGCCCTCGTAGGGGTTCGATGACAGGGTGACGGTGCCCGCTTCGTCCACATATTTCTTGGTGAAGCTTTCCTGGTTGGGCAGCCAAACGTCGGGATGAACGTCGATATCGCCCTTGCCCTGATCCATCGCCTGAAAGATCGTGGCGTTGTTGCCGGGCACATATTCCACCTTGCCCCCGATGCGCATTTCCACGACCGCGCCCAGAACATGGGCAATCGCTTGTGCTCCGGTCCAGGATGGCACGCCGATTTTCACTTCTTCGGCTGCGAATGCCGGCACAGCGCAGACGCTGAGCGCAGCAGCCATCCCCAGCTTTTTCAGATTGGTTCTCATGGTCTTCTCCTCTGTTGAAATGCGCCGTGGTTCGGCGTCGTTCTTTCCGTTGTTCGATTTTCCCGTCGCGCAATAGGGGCGCGCCAACTTGCCTTTGGCGACACATTCGGACGGAAGGCTGAAAACAAGGCCAACCGCCACACCCTGCCCGGAAGTCTAGAACAGGAGCTTTTCCGAGAGCCAATTCGAACATTTCATCAAACTATTCTGTTTTTACATAGTTTTCTGTACCCTTGCTGAAAATGCCCTTTCACAAGCGGGGATACGCAGTGGATCTGAATTGGCTACGCGATTTCGAATGCCTCGCCCGGACCTTGAACTTCACCCGTGCGTCTGATGAACGTAACATCACGCAATCCGCATTCAGTCGCAGAATCAAAGCGTTGGAAAGCTGGGTGGGGCTGCCTTTGGTCAATCGGGCAACCTATCCGGTTCAATTGACCGAGGCCGGCAAACAATTCCTGCCTGTTGCCCAGGCGGCAATTTCACAGCTGTCTGAATCCCGCCAATCCCTGCGGGACGCCGACCGGGGCGACAGTCGGTTCATCCGGTTTTCGGTTCTGCACACCATTGCGGTTAATTTTTTGGCAACCCGCATAGAAGAGTTGCAGAAACAGATCCCCGATTTGCGCACGCGCGTCCTGTCCGATTCTCTGAGCACCTGCTGTGATCTTTTGGTCGAAGGCGCGGTGGATATCCTGCTGTGCTACTATCACCATACTGTCTCGCCCATGATCGACGAAACCGCGTTCGAGCGTAAGGATCTGTTGAAGGACCGTCTGATACCGGTGGCTGCCGCTCAGCCGGTGCGGACTCTGGGTTGGGATTTGTCCCGGCAGGATGGCCCACCGATCCCTTATCTGGCCTATGACCGATCGTCCTTCTTGGGCATGGTCGTTGAAAACACCGTTGATCGGAAACCCCAGAATACCGAAACGATATATGTCGATAGCCTGGTCGAAACGATCAAACGAAGATTGATGACCGGCAGCGGATTTGCCTGGATGCCCGAAACGTCGATCTCGGCGGAGCTGGATCAGGGGTTGCTGGTGCCGATCGGTGATGATGCATGGTGTGCGACGTTGACGATTTCAGCCTTTTCCAATCCGGCCAGTTTGGATCAGATCGCGCACCAGCTTTGGCAGCGTTTGTGACCGGACGGATTCGTTTTGGCGCACCGACCGGCCATTGAACGGAAAATGCGCCTTTACCTCGCATGCCGGCCCGTCTGAGAAAAATTGACGATCGCGCGGACCAGCAGATCGATCGTATCCACTGCATTAGCGTCATCCGCGACGCTGTCGGCGATGAGGGAGAATTCAGAGCAAGCGACAAACTGCAAGTCCGCGCCCGCCTTGGCCAAGGCTCTTGAGGACGCTCGCAGCGTTTCGCGCGCCTTGTCGCTTTGACCGTTGACCTTGATCGCGCGGATCGCCGCCAGCATCGCGTCGTCATCCGTTGGCCAAACGGTTGACAGCCCGCGCGCTTGCAGGGCTGTTTCGAAAAGACCAGTACGGCGCACCGCCGGAGAAGCGAGCACACCAACGCACCCACCCTTCCCGAGCGTCCCGACGGCGTGATCCGCGGCCAGTTCAACCATGTTCAACAGCGGAACGGTCACGGCATCGGTGATCGCCTTGGCATAGTGATGCGCCGTGTTGCAGGGCATTGCCAGCGCCACGGCGCCGGCATCCTGAAGACGTCTTGCCATCGCCGCCAGTGTCGGCCCCGGATCTTCACCCGCCGCGTCGATCAGATGCGCGATCCGTGACGGGACCTGAGTGTTCATGTCGATCAAAAGCGGAATGTGGTCCCGGTCGTCGCTCACCGGCACAGCCTCGACCAGCTTGCGCTGGAGGAGGATCGTTGCCTCGGGGCCCATGCCGCCAAGAATGCCGATGGGGTGCTGCGTCATTGCTCAGATATTCACCCAGCGGTCTTTGTGATCGAAGGCAAAGTCATACCCCGCCAAAGCCGCCGCGCCGCCCGTGTGAAGGAAAACGACCCGCTGGTCTTTGAATTCGCCTTTGCGCGCCAGATCGATCAGGCCCGCTGCACCCTTGGCCGAGTAGCAGGGATCCAGAAGGATACCTTCCAATTCGGCAAACATCTGGATCGCTTCGATGCCGCTTTCAGTGGGCAGGCCATAGCCTTCGCCGACATAGTCGGTATTGGCCATGACATCTTCACGCTTTACCACGCCCGCGCACCCCAGCTTTTCGGCCGTCTTGCAGGAGAGGTCGTACACCATCTGTTCCTGCTTTGGCCGAGGTGCCCTTGTCCCGATGCCAAGCACCGGCACCTGCGCATTCATAGCGCACATTCCCGTCACCAAACCTGCCTGCGTACCGGACGACCCGGTTGCATGTACCAGCCGGTCAATCCGCAATCCGCTGTCATTGGCCTGACCCAACAGTTCAAAGGCCGCGTTTACGTAGCCCAGCGCCCCGGTCGGGTTCGAGCCGCCGCCGGGAATGACATAGACATTGCGGCCTTCTGCCCGTTTCTTCGCGGCAGCCTTTTCCATTTCGCCCGGCATATCGTGCCCCCCGGGAAACTTCTGGGTGGTCGCGCCGTGCAAATGATCCAGCAGGACATTGCCGTTTGTATTGTAGTTGCCATCTTGATAGCCGGTGCGATCTTCCAGAAGAATATGGCAATCAAGCCCCAGCTTGGCGGCAAAGGCTGCGGTTTGTCGACCGTGGTTGGTTTGGGTGGCACCTTGCGTCATCACCATGTCGGCGCCCTGCGCTTCTGCTTCGGCCATCAGGAATTCCAGCTTGCGGGTCTTGTTGCCGCCGGTTGACATGCCGGTGCAATCGTCGCGCTTGATCCAGATTTCCACCCCCAGTTCTTTGGAAAGCCGCTTCATCGGTTCAAGCGGTGTCGGAAGATGGGCGAGGTGAAGGCGGGGAAAGCGCGCAAGATGCATGTCACAATTCCTAATATTGATTTTCGTCAATTTACGCTGTGTGTTGCCTCTCTGCTAATTCGAAATTCAGTATGTATGTTGCAAAAATTGCATGTTGGTAAGGTCTGGGCTATCTGATTCACATGCGTTTGGAATGGATCGATGACATATTGGCCGTGCTGGACAGCGGATCGCTGACACGGGCTGCCGAAAAACGGCTGCTGACCCAATCTGCCTTTACCCGTCGGGTGCGGCTCATCGAAGGCAGTATCGGTGCGACCCTGTTTGATCGTCGCCGCAAACCCGTATCCCTGATGCCGGGCGTTCAGGCGTTGGAACCTGAACTGCGCGAGCTGAGCGCGCGTCTGCACAAACTGCGTCACAGTTTGAAAACAGAAAGCGATCAGGCCAGCCAGTCTTTGTCGCTCGTGTGCCAGCATGCGCTGACGACAACCGTCTCGCCGAAAGTGGTCCGGATGTTGACCGAAAACAGCGATATCTCGGTTCAGGTGCGATCGGGAAACCAGGACGAATGCCTGTTGCAGCTGATCTCGAAAGAAGTCGATTTCGCGATCATGTACGCGGCATCGGACGGTGGGGTGCAGAACCTTGAAAGTGCGTTTGAGGCGAAAACGCTTGGTGCCGACACATTGATCCCGGTATGCGCACCTGCAATGCACGGGGAATTGGATGGCAAGACCATTCCTGCGATTGTCTACCCGCCTGATGTCTTTCTTGGCCAGGTATTTTCCCGATTGATTGCGCCGCGGTTGCCCGACGAAACCAGACTCGTGGCCAAGGCCGAGACGGCCCTGACGCTGGCGATGCTGCATTATGCCGTGAAGGAAATCGGTGTTGCCTGGTTGCCCTTTTCTTTGGTCGCCACGCCGCTTGCTCAGGGACAGCTTGTAAGCGTTGAAGACGCCCTGCCTGCGCAGGCGCTGACAATAAGAATGGTCCGTTTGGCCGAAGCGAAGCCAGAGTTCAGTGAACAGATTTGGCAACGTCTTGCCGGGCAAGCGCAAAGCTTTTGGTTGTCGCAGGATCAAAGCGACGAGGCGACCTGAGCCGTTCACCGAGAAAGGTGCCGGGTTTGCCGATCAGCGTCGGAAGAATACGCAACGGAATAGTGGCAAAACCGGGCAGGATGTATCTAACCTGTGCTGAAATGACAGCAACAGGGCAGGTCAGCGGATGTTCAGGAAGGTACTGAAAACGGGTATAGGTGTCGTGGTTCTGGGCATCGTGGGGCTGCTTGGTTATCTGCTGATCGCCCCGCCCGATTTGCTGAAAGTGGGCACGAATTACTCGGCCAAGATCGTCTGTTCGAATGTTTTCATTGCCGGACGTGACCCGGAAGAGGTCCTTGCGGTGGATGTGCAGGCCCCGGGGCATCCGCTGCTCAAACATGTTTCGATTGAGGTTGATCGAGAGGCTCAGACTGTTCATGCGCGGCTCTTTCGGTTCTTCGCGCCCGCCAGGTCGCAGTTCCGGCAGGGGCTTGGCTGCACCAACGTGCATGCTACATCCCTGAGCACGCAGCGACTTGAAGCCGCCAATCCAGTGCCGACAGGTCTTTGGCCAACAGGAAACGACGTTGCGCAGTCTCATGATCCCAATATTCAGGCCGTCTTGTCGGATGATACGCTGCTTGGCGAAGGGTACCGCGCCATAGTGGTGGTTCAAGGCGGCCGCATCGTGGCCGAACGCTATGCGGAAGGGTTCGACGCCGACACACCGTTGCTGGGCTGGTCCATGACCAAGACGGTCACGGCCGGGCTGATCGGAACGTTGATCAACGCGGGTCAGATGAATGTATCGGACACCCTCGTCGACAGCTTTCCCGAATGGGCAGAAGACGCAAGGCGAGGCATTACTGTTGCGGACATGCTGGCAATGACAAGCGGTCTGCAATGGAATGAAGAATACGGAGACGTGTCAGACGTGACCAGGATGCTGTATCTCAGCAATGACATGGCCGGTTTCGCTGCCGACCGTGCACTGGAAGCCGGCATTGGCACCGACTTCAACTATTCCTCGGGCACGTCCACCGTGTTGTCCCGGGTGTGGCAGGACAAGCTGCCCGACGGCGGTTTGAGCTATCCTCGGGATGCGCTTTTTGAACCGCTTGGCATGGCTTCGGCGATCATCGAGACAGATGTCGCCGATACATTCATCGGATCCAGCTATATGTACGCCACGGCCCGAGACTGGGCGAGGTATGGCCAGTTTCTGCTGCAAAAAGGGGTTTGGGACGGCGCGCAGATTTTGCCCACAGGTTTTGTGGACTGGATGTTCGAACCCGTTGCGGCGTCTGGTGGGGAATAGCCAAGGGTCATCTTTGGTTGAAAGCGCCAGGCGACCTGCCACCGTTTGAAGACGCGGTTTGGTTGCAAGGGCATGACGGTCAGTCCATCGGAATTTTCCCGTCGCGTGACATGGTCGTCGTGCGGATGGGGCTTACACCTTCACGGGTGGGCTATTCTTCTTTGCCCTTGGCGAAAGCGCTTATTGCGGCTTTCGGGGGGTAGGGGATCGAACATTCCCATCGACGCACCGCCCGACATTGCGGCGGGCATCGCCCGTAGGGCAGGACACTGGGTCGCAGATCGGTATCTTGCACGCCGGCACAGTTTGGTATACCGCCGCATACAAATTCAAGGTGCCGGGCTTTCACATGGCCCGGTGCATCAGCTAAATGGTCGGAACCGTCATGAGCCTTTACACAGAATACCTGAACGAAATCGAGACGCGCAAAGAACAGGGTCTGCACCCCAAACCCATCGAAGACGGTGCTCTTTTGCAGGAAATCATCGGGCAGATCAAAGATACGGGTCACGCTCATCGTGCCGATTCACTGAACTACTTCATCTACAACACGCTTCCGGGCACAACCAGCGCCGCAGGTGAAAAGGCGCGCTTTCTGAAAGAGATCATCCTGGGTGAAGCGACGGTCGAAGAAATCTCGCAGGATTTCGCGTTTGAATTGCTGTCGCATATGAAGGGCGGCCCATCGGTAGAGGTTCTGCTTGATCTGGCGCTGGGCGATGACGCAGAGATTGCGCAGAAAGCGGCGGCAGTTCTGAAAACCCAGGTGTTCCTGTACGACGCAGATACCAACCGCCTGAAAACAGCCTTTGAGGCCGGGAACGCCGTTGCCGGGGACATTCTGGAAAGCTATGCCAAGGCCGAGTTTTTTACCCGGCTTCCCGACATCGAAGAAGAAATCAAGGTTGTGACCTATGTGGCGGCCGAAGGGGATATTTCGACCGATCTTCTGTCGCCCGGCAATCAGGCGCATTCGCGGTCGGACCGTGAATTGCACGGAAAGTGCATGATCTCACCCGAAGCACAGGCCGAGATTCAGGACTTGCAAAAACAGCACCCGGACAAGCGCGTCATGCTGGTTGCTGAAAAAGGGACGATGGGCGTTGGATCGTCGCGCATGTCCGGTGTCAACAACGTTGCATTGTGGACCGGAAAGCAAGCTAGCCCCTATGTTCCATTCGTGAACATCGCGCCGGTTGTTGCCGGTACAAACGGGATTTCACCGATCTTTCTGACCACCGTCGGCGTCACCGGCGGGATCGGCATCGATCTCAAGAACTGGGTCAAGAAAGTGGATGCCGACGGCAATCCGATCCTCAACAATGACGGCAATCCTATCCTCGAGCAGAAATACTCTGTCGAGACCGGAACGGTACTGACCATCAACACCAAGGACAAAAAGCTCTACAATGACGCAGGCGACAAAGAGCTGGTCGATCTGTCATCATCCTTCACGCCGCAAAAGATCGAGTTCATAAAGGCCGGAGGATCTTATGCCATTGTCTTTGGCAAAAAGCTCCAGACATTCGCGGCCGAGACGCTCGGCATCGAGCTGAAATCCGCTTTCGCACCGTCCAAGGAGATCTCGCATGAAGGGCAGGGCCTGACGGCGGTTGAAAAGATATTCAACAAGAATGCGGTTGGCGTGGCCGAAGGCAAAGTTCTGCATGCGGGCTCGGATGTTCGGGTGAAGGTCAACATCGTCGGTTCGCAGGACACCACCGGCCTGATGACGGCGCAGGAACTGGAAGCCATGGCGGCGACAGTGATATCGCCCACCGTTGACGGCGCCTATCAGTCTGGCTGTCATACGGCTTCGGTTTGGGATTCCAAAGCACAGGCAAATATCCCAAAACTGATGAAATTCATGAACAACTTTGGCCTGATCACCGCGCGTGACCCCAAAGGTGTTTATCACCCGATGACAGACGTCATCCACAAGGTTCTGAACGACATCACCGTGGATGACTGGGCGATCATCATCGGTGGCGACTCGCATACACGTATGTCCAAAGGCGTCGCGTTTGGTGCTGACTCGGGTACTGTTGCACTGGCGCTGGCTACTGGCGAAGCCACCATGCCGATCCCGGAATCGGTCAAGGTGACGTTCAAGGGCCAGATGGCGGATCACATGGATTTCCGCGATGTGGTTCACGCCACCCAGGCGCAGATGCTGAAGAAATTCGGCGACAACGTGTTCCAGGGCCGGATCATCGAAGTTCACATCGGCACATTGCTGGCGGATCAGGCATTCACCTTTACTGACTGGACGGCCGAGATGAAGGCCAAGGCCTCGATCTGCATCTCGGCGGATGACACGTTGATCGAATCTCTGGAAATCGCGAAAAGCCGTATCCAGATCATGATCGACAAGGGAATGGATAACGAGGCCCGGACACTGCAAGGTCTGATCGACAAGGCCGACGCGCGCATCGCGGAAATCAAGTCGGGTGAAAAGCCCGCCCTGAAGCCGGATGAAAACGCCAAGTATTTTGCCGAGCTGGTGGTTGACCTGGATGAGATCAGCGAACCCATGATCGCCGACCCGGATGTCAATAACGCGGATGTATCAAAACGTTACACCCACGACACGATCCGACCGGTTTCCCACTATAAGGGGGAAAAGAAGGTCGATCTGGGATTTGTTGGATCGTGCATGGTGCACAAGGGCGATCTGGTCATCGTCTCGCAAATGCTGAAAAACATCGAGCAGGAGAAGGGCACAGTAGAATTCAAGGCCCCGCTGGTCGTTGCTGCGCCCACCTACAACATCATCGATGAGCTGAAAGAAGAAGGCGAGTGGAGCATTCTTCAGAAGTATTCAGGCTTTGAATTCGACGATCTGTTCCCAAAGAGCAAAGCGCGGACGGAATACGAGAACATCCTGTATCTGGAGCGTCCGGGATGTAACCTCTGTATGGGCAACCAGGAGAAAGCCGCAAAGGGTGACACTGTTCTGGCCACGTCCACACGACTGTTCCAAGGACGTGTTGTTGAGGACGCGGCGGACAAGAAAGGCGAATCTCTGCTGGCATCGACCCCGGTGGTGGTGCTGTCAGCTGTTTTGGGCCGAATGCCAACCGCCGAGGAATACAAATCGGCAGTGAAAGGTATCGACCTGACCAAATTTGCGCCTCCGATGGAAAAGCCCGCAGGCACGAAGTCAGCGCATTTCTAAACGCAAGGCACCAAGTTGATTGCCCGGTCATCCCTTCAGGTGGCCGGGCGATTGAGTTCCGCTGTGGTCAGGCCTGGTTGCAGCGCGCGCCGCGCAAAAGCGCGGCATGGGAATGCCCCGGACCTTTCGCACGACTTCGCGAGGACCATTGAGGAAAAATCCATGATCCACGGTTATACGGTCGCTGTTTGGGGTCAGGCTGACAGCTCTTTATACATGTAAGTTGTGGGTTCCAGTCTGGTTTCGAACGGGTTCCGGCAATAGTTCGGAATTTCCCCGGCGATCTGAAACCCCAGGTCCAGATAAAGCAATCGAGAAGGGTCGGTGCTGCGGGTATCCAGAACCAGCATCGTGCGCTCCAACTCTGCCGTTCGCTGAAAGAGGGCTTCCATTAAGGCGCGGCCAAAACCGCGCCGTCTGGCGTTCGGGTGCACCAGAAGTTTTGCGACATCCGCGCGATGCGGCTGATTGGGCATGGTCGCGGGGATCAGTTGCACCGTGCCCTGAATGCGCCCGTTGTGGTGGAGGACAAACAGCTCCAATGCCCCGGATTTCAGCCCGGGCCGAACATTTTGCAGCCAGAAATTTCGTGCGTCACCCTCGGTAAACGGAAGGACAAAGCCGATGCTGGCCCCGTCATGCACACAGGCGTGGAGGATTTCCGCCAGATCATCCACTGCCGCGCTGAAATCGAGATCGGTCAGACGCGAGATCATATCAGCACCAAGAGATAACGCGCACCGCGAGATGCCCCGGTTTCGAACCGGGTTGGGCCCGACAGGTGATAGCGCAGGCAATCTCCGGCGCTCAGCGCATGGGGTGTTCCGTCAACTGTCAGTGTCAGGGCGCCGTCGATCAGGATCAGATGGTGTTCCTGCCCGGACTTGGGCGGCGCGTCGTAAGTGATGACCGTGTCGCGCGGCAGGTGACATTCCACGACCTCGGCGTTCAGGCCGTTTGCAGGCGGTGAAACTGCACGGCGGGTAAAGCCGGTTTCGGGATCACGCCATTCGGTCTGGCGTTCAAACGCTACTTTGGGGTCAAAGCTGTCTTCGACCATCATCAAAAGCCGGGACATCGGCAGGTCATAAGCGGCACAGAGGCGCCCAAGACTCTCAGCGGTGGGGCTGACCTCTCCTTTCTCCATGCGGGACAGCGTGGCGCGGCTGATTCCGCTGTGGGCGGCCAGTTGATCCAGCGACCATCCGCGCCCGTGGCGGAGTTCGTTCAAACGGACGGCAAGGCGGTTTGAGAGGTTGTCGAGCATGGATCACAAACGAGAATATTTTTCATCTAAGGGAAAATTACATAAAAATTATATATATGTAAATGAAAAAGGGCGCAGAAACTCCGCGCCCTCTGCCAGCTTTTGACGAGGCAGTGGATTACTTCCAGCCGACTTCGTTAAAGATTTTTTGTGCTTCCGGGATGTTCTTTGCGACTTCCGACAGGTTCACGTCGTCAGCTTTGAACTCACCCAGGGCCTTTACCGATTCCGCCAGCTCTACACTCTGCACTGCCGGGAATTCGTCATTGCCCGCCGAGAAGTACTTCTGCGCCTGATCGCTTGCCAGATACTCGAGGAACAGGATTGCGTTTTCCTTGTTCGGCGCGTGTGCCGCGACGCCACCGCCCGACAGGTTCATATGCGCACCATAGCTGTCCTGATTGGGGAAGACCCAGCCGATCTTGTCGAGGTCCGAGGACAGGCCTTTGACGTCTTTGCGGATAGCCCGCGCATAGTAGTAGGTGTTCGATACAGCGATGTCGCATTCACCCGAAACGATGCCACGCAGCTGGTCGGTGTCACCCCCCTGCGGGTCTCGGGCCATGTTGGCGACAACGCCTTCGGCCCAGGATTTTGCAGCTTCGGCGCCTTCATGTGTGATGATCGAAGCCAGCAGGGTCTGGTTGTATGTGTTGGTCGAGGACCGGATGCAGACCAGGCCCTTGTATTCCGGCTTGGCGAGGTCTGCGTAAGTGGCCGGCGGATTGGCAACGTTTTCTTTGTTGAAAAAGATGATCCGACCGCGCTGCGAGAAGCCGAACCACTGGTTGTCTTCGTCCTGAAGGTTGGCGGGGATGCGCTCTTCCAGGGTTTCGCTGTCGATGGCTTGCAGAATGCCCGCATCTTTGGCGCGCGCCAGGCGAGACGTGTCGACCGTCAGCATGACATCCGCCGGAGAGTTCGCGCCTTCAGCTTCCATCCGCGCGATCAATTCATCCGCCTTGCCTTCGATCCGGTTGATCTTGATGCCGGTCGCTTCTTCGAAGTCCGTGTAAAGACGTTCGTCAGTGTCATAGTGGCGCGAGGAATAAAGGTTCAGCTCGCCTTCAGCCGCGGCTGATGTTGCGATCAATGCCGACAGAGCGGCAGCTAGGCAGGTTGTGGATTTCAGCATAGTTTGCCCCAACAATTGAATTTCGCGTCGGTCGATAACCCGACTGATTTGCTCAATTATACGATTCTCAGCGAGATGCAAGAAAATCCGACAGATTTACTTGGTCAAATGAGCGCAGGCACCCTTGCGAGGCTTTTCCGGGCGGGCGCGAGTTGTGTTGAACGGAAAGATACAAGTCATGTGGCGGTGTCTGGATCACTCACGATCAAGTACCTCAACTGAAAGGATCGTGGGCAAATGGCGCGCGACTTCCGTCCATGTGTCCCCTTCATCAACACTGGCAAAAACCGAGCCGCTGTTGGTCCCGAAATAGATACCGGCGGGGTCTCGGTGGTCTCCGGCCATGGCCTGTCTCAGAACAGTGAAAAAACAGCTTTCTTGCGGTAACCCACGCCGCTGGTCTTGCCATGTTGCGCCTCCATTTGTGGATTTCCAAACTGCCGCGGCGGCATCCGGTGGATAACGCCCGATGCTGTCTCCGTTCAAAGGTAATGTCCAGATCGTGTCCGAATCACGTGGGTGCACATGAATCGGAAATCCAAAGGTGGATGGCAGGCCTTTGGTGATGTCATCCCAACTGCGCCCTCCGTCGGCCGAGCGCCAAACACCGTGATGGTTTTGCTGGTACAGCAGATCCGCGGTTCCCGGAGCTTGAACCATGTTGTGGACGCAATGACCCGTTTCACCATCCTTGGGGGCAGCGGGATGATCATGATGCGTGCAAGCTTCGGCGTTGGACAATCGGTTGCGCCGCTCCCAGCTTGCGCCGCCATCCTCGGTTGCAAACACACCCGCAGCGGAAATGCCGACCCAGAGCTTTTTCGAATCATTTGGGTCAGTCACGATTGTATGCAGGACCAGCCCCGCACCGCCGGGATTCCAATCGGGTGCCGAGGGGTGGTTTGTCAGGCCCTCAAGCGTGTCCCATGTCCGACCATTATCGTGGCTGGCTAGCAGGCGGGCCGGTTTTGTGCCTGCGTACAACGTTCCATGTTGATAACGCAAAGACCAGACCTGCGAAAACTCATCGGCGAATGGTGCGGGTTCTCCGGTCCAGCCGATCATCTGGGCAAAATCCTGGTCGTTGGCGGCCCACTCGTCCATTTGGCCCTTGGTGAGTTTTGCGACCTGCCAAGTCACACCGCCGTCTTCGGAACACCAGACACCGGCACCATGCCAGTCACCACCGCCCCCGGCCCAAAGCGTGCCCGTTTCCTTGTCGCCGATGACGTGGTTGATCGGCCATCCTTCGCAATGCGGGCCCGTCACTTTCCAGTCTGACCTGTTCTGATCACCAGAGACAATGAACGTTCCCTTGGTCGTCCCCACCAGTACGTCGATGCCGTGTTCGCGCATGGGTTTTACACTCCATAATATCGAAGCAAGGGTAGCACGTCGGGCGCACAGGTGCAGAAAACAAAAAAACCGCGCTCAAGAGCGCGGTTTTCTAAAACGGTGTTTCGCTGTTCTCAGCCCTGACGAGCTTTGAACTTGCGCTGCGTCTTGTTGATAACGTAGACGCGGCCTTTGCGACGCACAACACGGCAGTCGCGGTGCCGATTCTTGAGCGAGCGGAGCGAGTTCTTGACCTTCATGGTCTGTCTCCAATCTGCGGCGCCTTCATCAAGGACGTGGCCAGCGCCTGGGTTACTCGGGTGTCCCGGATTTCCGGAACAGTGAAATCATGGTGGGCGGTACAAGGATCGAACTTGTGACCCCTTCGATGTCAACGAAGTGCTCTACCGCTGAGCTAACCGCCCACTTTCCCTTTGCGTGATCAGCCCCATAACGAAATGGGGCGCGGAACCCCGCGCCGGTAGCGGGGTCTATAAAAGGAGTCGCAAAGGGGTTCAAGGGGTTTGGTAGAACTATTTTCCGGTCTATGTTGATTGCGAACATGGAGGGATCATGCAGAACGCAGCCTTTGTATTGGATATGCCAGAAAACCGCAGTTCATGCGTGGTTTTTTCATCCCCGCATAGCGGGCGGAATTATCCCGAAGCGTTTTTGAAGCGGTCCGTTCTGAATCAAAGCGTGATTCGATCCTCGGAAGACGCCTTCGTGGATCAATTGTTTGCTGCCGCGGCCGAAAATGGCGCGCCTTTGATCAAAGCGACCATGCCGCGCGCCTATCTGGACCTGAATCGCAGTCTGGACGAACTGGACCCGGCGCTGATCAGCGGTGCCCGCAGGCATGGGCACAACCCCAGGGTCGCATCAGGGTTGGGTGTGATACCCCGCGTTGTGGCCAATGGACGGGCAATCTACAGCGGCAAGCTGACCATGGACGAGGCGCGGCTGCGTATCGACACCTATTGGCGTCCCTATCATGCACGTTTGAAATCCCTACTGGCCGAATCACACGAGAAATTCGGCCAGGCCATACTGGTGGATTGCCACTCCATGCCGCATGAGGCGGTGGCCATGGCTGGTACGACCCGAAACAAACGGCCCGAGATCGTGCTGGGTGATCGGTTCGGTGCTTCGGCCTCGTCTGAAATCGTGGACCTCATCGAATCGGCATTTGCTGCGGCAGGTCTGAATGTGGTGCGCAATGCCCCGTTTGCCGGGGCCTATGTGACTCAGACTTATGGCCGCCCCACCCGCCAGCAACACGCGATCCAGATTGAAATCGACCGGGCCTTGTATATGGACGAAGAAAAGATTGCGCCGAACGCCAATTTCATGACGTTTTCGAAACTCCTTCGGCAGGTGGTGCGCGACATATCCAGGATCGGTTCCAAACCTCATCGTCTGGCGGCGGAATGAAACTAGCGCAAAGCACGGCCCTTCACGATTGCTTCCGGGCCGAACCTCTGGCGGATTTGGTCGGTGGCCCGCTCGGCCTGTGATCTGCGGGCGGCGCCGGGATCAAGCAGGTCGCCGGAAATGTCGGCCTGATCCGCCGGGCACAGGTCAGACAGGCCACACCCCAACAGGCGGTATGGCCCCTGATCCCCCACCTGATCGAAAAGCCCTTTTGCGGTGCGATAAATCCTGTCGGCGATCTGCGTTGCGTCCCGCAATGACACGCGCCGTGTCAGAACCTTGTGATTGGCTTTCTTCAGCTTCAGCGTAACGACCCGGCCAGCCAGATCCTTGGCCTTGGCCCGGTCCGAGACCTTTAGGGCCATGCGCCACAAATGCCCGTCCAGAACGTCGATATTGGCGGTGTCCTCGAAAAACGTGGTCTCATTGCTGATGGATTTCATCGGTTCATGGGCTGAAACGCGCCGTTTGTCCTGACCCCGTGCCAGATGCCACAGGCGATACCCCATCGAGCCGAAACGCGCAGTCAAAGCCTCCTGATCCCAACGCAGCAGGTCGTTGAAGGTTCGAATCCCTGCCCGGTCCAGTGATTCCTGCGCGGCGGGGCCAATGCCCCAGATCAACCTTACGGGTTTGTCATTCAGAAACTCTGCCGTCTCTGCCTTGCCGATCACCGAAAACCCGCGGGGCTTGTCGAGGTCCGAGGCAACCTTGGCCAGAAATTTGTTGTGACTCAGCCCGATGGATCCTGTCACGCCCAGTTCATCCTTCATGCGGTTGACCAGGCGCGCGAGCATGACGGCCGGGGGGGCTCCGTGCAGCCGTTCGGTGCCGGACAGGTCCATGAAAGCTTCGTCCAGCGACAGGGGTTCGACCACTGGTGTCAGTTCGTCCATCATGGCGCGGATGTCCCGTGACACCTGGGCATACACGGACATGCGTGGTGCGATCACGACGGCATCGGGGCACAGTTGCAACGCTTTGAACATGGGCATGGCGGATCGCACACCGCGAATTCGGGCCACGTAGCATGCCGTGGACACAACACCGCGTTTGCCGCCGCCGATGATGACAGGCTTGTCTGCCAATTCCGGATTGTCCCGCTTTTCCACCGAAGCATAGAAGGCATCGCAATCCATATGCGCGATGGACAAATCAAACAGTTCGGGATGAGACTTTACCCTGGGGCTGCCGCAGGCCGTGCAGCGCCGTTCGTTCGTCAAAGGGGTCAGGCAATCTCGGCAAAGACCGGGCATCTGCGTCCTCGTGTGTTCCGCAGTTGTCTTGGGGGTTCTTTATATCATCCAGTGATATCGATCAAAGATCATTCAGAGTAAAGAAACCCCCCGCGCTTCGCGGGGGGAAGTAACGAACCTCAGGAAGAATAGGTTCGTTGGGGAGTAAATCCCCTTAAGAATCGCTAAGATTTTCGGGCTGAGATAGGGTTAAGCGCGCTTTTCAAAAACTCGCTTTTTGAATGTGTGTTTTCTGGCACAGGGACGATTTGGCGCGGATTCGCGAAAAATTGACGTAAGGTCAACCTGTTGCGGCGGTTTTTTCAGCGTGAATCCCTGTTGAAACGATGATCCTGCTCATCTCGTTTTCAGATAATTTAACTCGGTCAAAACGGCCGCGGCCGCGGATTTCGGATCTTCGGCCTGATAAATGGGGCGGCCAACTACGATATGATCCGCCCCGCCCTGGATGGCGCTGGCAGGTGTGGCCACACGTTTTTGATCGCCCAGTGCCGCGCCTGCCGGACGCACGCCGGGGGTTACGATCAGCCGGCCCGTCGCCTGGGGCAGGGCGCGGATCAGGGCGGCCTCCTGCGGGCTGGCGATCACGCCATCGGCCCCGGCCTCGAAGGCGTGGGCGGCGCGTTCCACCACCATGTCCTGAACGTCACCGGCCTTCATCATGCCGGCATCCAGGTCGTCGCGGTTCAGCGAGGTCAGGATGGTCACCGCCAGGATTTTCAGATCCTTGCCCGCCGCGCCTTCCTTGGCGGCGCGCACCACATGCGGGTCGCCATGCACGGTCAGGAAATCCAGATCGAACTGCGCCAGCCCCCGCACCGCGTTTTCTACCGTGTTGCCGATGTCGAACAGCTTCATGTCCAGAAAGATGCGCTTGCCGTGTTCCTGCTTGAGCTCATTGGCCAGTGCCAGCCCGCCGCCTGTCAGCATGCCCAGGCCGATCTTGTAGAACGACACGGCGTCGCCCAGCGTCTCGGCCAGCTTCAGCCCTTCCAGCGCGTTGGGGACGTCGAGGGCGACGATCAGGCGGTCATCTGCGGTTCGGGACATTGTTTCGGCCTTTCAAACTTGACGTGATCGGCGCTTCTGTAGAGCGTGTGGCGCATCGAGACAAGAAAAGACGCAGGAAAATACGGGATGATACGGTTGGGTGTGGTGGCCTCGGCGGCTGTTCTGGTCGGGGCGGGCGCGGTCTGGGCCGGTGACACGGATTGCGGCGAGGCCCGACTGGTCTGGGCGGACGTCAAGGACAGCGGGTCGGCGACCGCGATCGAGAGTTTTGCACAGATCTACGCCGATTGTCCGATCTATTCGCAGCTGGCGCGCGATCTGCTGGTCGGGTTGACCGGGGAGACCCCAGCGCCGGCAAAAGCCGACGCCCCCAAGGAACCGCAAAGGCGCCTGCGGGTTTCCGACCTGCGCCCCCGGCCGGAACCCGAACCCGACGATCCACCGCAAGACCCCGACTATTCGGACGGAGAGTATGACTGCCTGATGGCCGCTGCCGTTCCGGGCCAGTCGCCCTATTTCGACGGGGTGAAATGGGCCGACATGGACGCCGAGAATGCGATGGCGATCTGTGCTGATCTGCTGCTGAAAGACCAGGATGTCGATGCCGAGGTCGTGGCCGCCTTTGGCCGGGCGCTCATGAAGGGCGGCGAGCTGGAAATGGCGCTCGAGTTCTCGGAACTGGCCGCGATGGAGGGTAGCGGGCTGGCGATGAACACGCTCGCTTCGCTCTATAATGATGGCGAGATCGTTCCCGAGGACCACGAGACCGCGTTTGCCTGGTACATGGCGGCTGCCGAAACCGGTCTGCCGATGGGGATGCACAACGTCGCTTATGGCTACGAGAACGGGAAAGGTGTTGCGCCCGACATCGACAAGGCGCTGTACTATTATGAAAGGGCCGCGTTCTTCGGATATGAGCCGTCTTTGCTGCATCTCGGCGTAATCTATCGCGAAGGCACGCATGTCACGCGCGATATGCAGCGCGCGGTCGATTATCTGAAGATGGCGGCCCGAAACGGCAGCGCCGATGCCGCGGCGCGTCTGGGATACATCTACGAGATCGGCGAGAACGGCTACTCCAAGGACATCGAACAGGCGCTGGATTATTATTTTCAGGCCGCCAGGCAGAACAATGTCGTGGCGCTGCACAATCTCGGGTCTTTGACCTATCACGGGCGGGACGGTGTGCCCCAGGACACGGAAGCGGCCCTGTTGTTCTGGGGCGGGGCCGCAAAGCTTGGCGATGTGAAATCGCAGCGCAAATTCGGCCGGTTGCTATATGAAACCGGCGATGTCGAAGAGGCGCTGAGGTTTCTTCGCCTCGCGGCCGAGCAGGGCGATGACGAGGCGCAAAAGCTGATCCGGCAGATCGAAGGCGGTTGACCCCCACGGCTGACAAAAGAGCCAGCGGTGTCCCCGCTTTGTCCCAACCGTGCTATGGTGCTGCCATTCTGAAACGAAAATTGCATCAAGGGGACAGACCATGAAGCACCTTGTTCCGCTGGCCGTCGTCGCCACGCTGGCCGCCTGTGCCGACACGCCGCCACAGACCGAAACAGGCGCCGCGCCGCCCCCGACCAATGATGATTTGTATCTTGTCCGCGGCTATCGGTCCGAAGATGACTGGTGCCAGTTGACCGGCGAAACCGCCTTTACCGGCAATTTCCTTGACCACACCGCCGACCTTGTATCCTGCCCCACGGGCAGCGCCGCCGCGCAGTCGCTGGTCGAGACGAGCGATGCCCAGCAGGTGGCCGAAACCGGGGGCTACACCGTCTATACGATTCCGCGTGGTTGAGGCGTTTTTTCACTCTCTAGCCTCTTGAAGCAGCGGAGAAGTTTCCCAGATTGAGGTCAAGGCCCGGACCACTGCGTGCTGCCAAGCGGGCGCAAAATCACCGGGCGCTTGGAAAAGGAGAATACCATGGACTTGAACAAGTTCACTGAACGGGCACGGGGGTTCGTGCAGGCGGCGCAGACCATTGCGCTGCGCGAGGGGCACCAGAGGTTGGAGCCCACACATATACTCAAAGCATTGATGGATGACGATCAGGGGCTGGCAAGCAATCTGATCACACGCGCGGGCGGCGCGCCGAACCGCGTGGTCGAGGCGCTTGACGCAGCCATGGGCAAGATCCCGAAAGTCAGCGGCGATGCCGGCCAGATTTACATGGACGGCCAGACGGCCAAGGTTCTGGACGAGGCTGAAAAGATCGCCACCAAGGCGGGCGACAGCTTTGTTCCGGTCGAACGCGTGTTGATGGCGCTGTGCATGGTCAAATCCAAGGCCAAAGAGGCGCTGGAGGCGGGTGCGGTATCTGCGCAAAAGCTCAACGAAGCCATCAACGACATCCGCAAGGGGCGCACTGCTGACACTGCAACGGCGGAAGAGGGCTATGACGCGCTCAAGAAATATGCCCGCGACCTGACCGAGGCCGCGCGCGAAGGCAAGATCGACCCGATCATCGGCCGCGACGAGGAAATTCGCCGCGCGATGCAGGTTCTGTCGCGCCGCACCAAGAACAACCCGGTTCTGATCGGTGAACCCGGCGTCGGTAAAACCGCGATCGCCGAGGGCATGGCCCTGCGCATCGTCAACGGCGACGTGCCGGAATCGCTGAAGGACAAGAAGCTGCTTGCGCTCGACATGGGGGCGCTGATTGCCGGTGCGAAATACCGTGGTGAATTCGAAGAACGCCTCAAGGCTGTTCTGACCGAGGTGACCGAGGCCGCCGGTGAGATCATCCTGTTCATCGACGAGATGCACACGCTGGTTGGCGCGGGCAAATCGGATGGTGCGATGGATGCCGCCAACCTGATCAAGCCTGCGCTTGCACGGGGTGAGCTGCACTGCATCGGTGCGACCACACTGGACGAGTATCGCAAATACGTCGAAAAAGACGCGGCCCTTGCGCGCCGCTTCCAGCCGGTGATGGTTCAGGAACCGACGGTCGAGGACACGATCAGCATTCTGCGTGGTATCAAAGAGAAGTACGAGCTGCACCACGGTGTGCGCATCTCGGATTCGGCGCTGGTGTCGGCGGCGACCCTGTCGCATCGCTATATCACCGATCGGTTCCTGCCCGACAAGGCCATCGATCTTGTCGACGAGGCAGCGTCGCGTCTGCGGATGGAGGTGGACTCCAAGCCCGAAGAGCTTGATCAGCTGGATCGTCAGATCCTTCAGATGCAGATCGAAGAAGAGGCGCTGAAGCTGGAAGACGATGCGGCATCGAAGGATCGCCTGGAAACCTTGCAGAAGGATCTTGCAGAACTTCAGGAAAAATCCGCCGAGATGACCGCGCAGTGGCAGGCCGAACGCGACAAGCTGGCTGGCGCGCGGGATTTGAAGGAACAGCTCGACAAGGCGCGGGCCGATCTGGAAATCGCCAAGCGCGAAGGCAACCTCGCCAAGGCGGGTGAGCTGTCCTATGGCATCATCCCCGAGCTTGAGAAAAAGCTGTCCGAGGCCGAGAATGCCGAAAGCAACGCCATGATGGCCGAGGAAACGGTGCGTCCCGAACAGATCGCCAGTGTTGTCGAACGCTGGACGGGCATCCCGACCGCCAAAATGCTGGAAGGTGAACGCGAGAAACTGCTGCGGATGGAAGAAGAACTGCATTCGCGCGTGATCGGTCAGGATGCGGCAGTCACCGCGGTTGCCAATGCAGTACGCCGTGCGCGTGCGGGTCTGAATGACGAAAACCGCCCGCTCGGCTCGTTCCTGTTCCTTGGGCCGACCGGCGTGGGTAAGACCGAGCTGACCAAGGCCGTGGCGAATTTCCTGTTCGACGACGACAACGCGATGGTGCGCATCGATATGTCCGAGTTCATGGAGAAACACGCGGTCGCCCGTCTGATCGGTGCCCCTCCGGGCTATGTCGGTTATGACGAAGGTGGTGTGCTGACCGAAGCCGTGCGGCGCAGACCCTATCAGGTCGTGCTGTTCGACGAGGTCGAAAAGGCGCACCCGGATGTCTTCAACGTGCTGTTGCAGGTTCTGGACGATGGCGTTCTGACCGATGGTCAGGGCCGCACCGTGGACTTTAAACAGACGCTGATCATCCTGACGTCGAACCTTGGGTCTCAGGCGCTCAGCCAGTTGCCCGAAGGTGCGGACAGTTCACAGGCCAAGCGCGACGTGATGGATGCGGTCCGGGCACATTTCCGGCCCGAGTTCCTGAACCGTCTGGACGAAACGATCATCTTTGACCGCCTCAAGCGGGCCGATATGGATGGCATCGTCGATATTCAGATGGCACGTCTGCAAAAACGTCTGGCCGCCCGCAAGATCGAGCTGGCCCTGGATGACAGCGCCAAGGAATGGCTGGCCAATGAAGGCTATGACCCGGTCTTCGGTGCCCGCCCGCTGAAACGCGTCATCCAGCGCGCCTTGCAGAACCCGTTGGCCGAAGCTCTGCTGGCCGGGGAAATCAAGGATGGTGACGTCGTTCCGGTCACCGCCGGGCCGGATGGTTTGATCATCGGCGATCGTTTGGGAACTTCCGAGCGACCCCGCCCGGACGATGCCGTGGTGCATTGATCTGACACCGTGAACTGAAAGGCCCGCTTTTTTTGGCGGGCCTTTTTCATGTCGGCTTTCCATAGCCTTTGTTCGGATAATCACTGAGGACCTTCATCCAAACCTGCGCTTTCTCCATTGGAAACTGGGCCGTGAACCTCAGCTTCACAATACAATTGTCCACGACGCCGACTGCCAGAAGTTCGGACAGGCCATCCGATGCCTTGGCCTCGGCCCGATACGGCAACACCTGCGACGGATCACGCAACTGTTAGGCGTTGATTTCGCCAAGCTCGGCATCGCGCCGCGCAGCTATTGCACCGATATCGCGTGCAGCTTGCTTGAAGCTTTCAAGGGCCATTTCGGATGAGACGTCCCTTTGTTGATGGTCATAGAAGAAAACCGTGATCTTGGAAGATGGGTCTGCAAGAGTGGCGGAATAGCCGAGGCCCGGATGGCTGTCTTCATAAACTTCCGACCCGATCTGGTTCAGATCGCTCAGGACCTGCGGCGCGCGCTCAAACAGCTTTTTGCACGATTGCACATCAGCCAATGCCGGTCCGCACAGCAAAGACAGAGAAACAACAAGTGGTTTGAGCAACATGGAGGCAGGGTGTCCCAAACAGATCAAGAATGCACGAAGTCTTGGTCTGCAACTTTGGCAGAAGTTTGGCTCTGCCGGAAAGATGGCCGGGCGGGCGTTGGTCAGCCGCCCGGGAATTCGTCAGACCAATGCAAAGATCCGGGCCGGCCCGCCGGTGCCGCCTTGGTGCTTGGGTGCGCCGATCACCAGCGTTGCACCCGACGCAGGCACGCGATCCAGCCCAGCCAGGCATTCGATCCCGAACCGGCCTGACGGCAACCACGCGTAATGCGTCGCGAAATCCGCGGACATGCCGTGATCGAGGGACAGGGTATCAACGGCAATTGATCGTGCTCCGGTCTCCTCCATCAGCATCTGCGCGGCTTCAACGTGGAAGCCCGGGTAATGCTGCGCTTCGCCGTCGAAATTGCGGAACTCATCCGTGGCGGTTTTGCCTGCCCATCCGGAATGCATCGCCACGCAGGCACCATCTGGGATATCACCATTGGCCGCAACCCAGGCTTTCAGATCGTCCGGGGTGACGCGCGTGTCAGCGTCCTCGGCCGCTCGGGCGGCGATGTCCACGACGCATAAGGGGGCGACTAGATCCGTGACGGGGATTTCATCAACCGACGTCCCATCCGCCGAAAAGTGAAGCGGCGCATCGATATGCGTGCCCGTATGTTCGTTGATTGAAAGGTTGAACAGATTGAAGCCGTGATCAGCAAAGTTGAATGCTTGCTCGGCGGAAATGCCGGGTTCGCCGCCCCATGTCGGGAAATCCGGGCTCAGCGTATGGGTCATATCTTCGACACCGCCATGCCCGGCCGCCAGTGCTGCCGGCGCGACGGCCCCGGTTGCGGCTGCTGCAACACCCGAAGCGGCGGCAGCTTTGAAGAACCCGCGACGAGACAGCATCTTGTCTTTGACGGCATTCATTACGCAGATATCACACATTTTTCTTCCTCCCATTGCGGCCAAAAGGCTGCAATCGCAGCCTTGCCTCGCGTTCGGCTTGGCATGGCGCCCGTCTGACAGAGTGCAGCCTTGCGCCCGCAGTTGTAAAGTTTTGTGCCCGTGTTCTGACGGTAATCCACGAAAACCGCGGTTTTCCGCCGGGCTCCAAAAGCTCTCTAGTCTATGGTTTTCGGTGCTGAAAACGTTACTCGAATGCTCAGTCACATCGGAACGTTACAATCACTTCGCTCAATCGTTACGCCTGTTTCCGTGGCTCTGTGCTATCAGCACACTACGTCAATAGCCACCACTGAAGATGACGGAGACCCATATGGCGCATCGCTGGACCAATACTTTGACACATGCCGACGTCACCCCCCGGGCGGCGTTCCTCAACCGGCGGCAGGTTATGGCCGGGCTGGCAGGTGTCGGCCTGACTGCGATGGCCAAACCGGCGGCAGCACAGGATGGGTTGGAGCCGAACACGTGGGAAGAGATCACCACCTACAACAACTACTATGAGTTCGGGACCGGAAAAGATGACCCGGCGAAATATGCTCATACGCTGGTGACCGAACCCTGGAGCGTCACGATTGACGGTCTGGTCGACCGCCCCGGCGACTATGATTTTCAGGCCATCCTGTCCGGGATGACGATAGAGGAGCGGATCTACCGCTTCCGCTGTGTGGAAGCCTGGTCGATGGTAATTCCGTGGAACGGGTTTGAGCTGGCCGACCTTCTCAATATGGCGGGCGTGCAAGACGGCGCGAAATATGTGGCTTTTGAGACGGCCTATCGCCCGGACGAGATGCCGGGAACGCGGTTTCCCGTTCTTGATTGGCCGTACCGAGAGGGCTTGCGCCTGGACGAGGCGATGCACCCTCTGACAATCATGGCAACCGGAATTTACGACCGCCCAATTCCCAACCAGAACGGTGCCCCCTTGCGTCTGGTCGTCCCTTGGAAATACGGCTTCAAATCGATCAAGTCGATTGTTCGGATCACGCTTACAAAGGATGAACCGCCCACCAGCTGGAACATGTCCAATCCACGCGAATACGGGTTCTACAGTAATGTGAACCCCAACGTGGACCATCCACGCTGGTCTCAGGCTTCAGAGCGCGAGATCGGGGGCGGGCTTTTCGCGTCACGCAAGCCGACGCTGATGTTCAACGGCTATGAACAAGAGGTCGCCAGCCTTTATGAAGGCATGGATCTGGCCAAGTACTACTAGGACCATGTCGGCGATGAACCAGACACTCCGCCGTATTCCGGTATGGGTCATATATCTGCTGGGGGCGTTGCCCGCGCCCTGGCTGTTTTATCTTGGCCTGACCGGTGGTCTGGGCGTCGAACCGATCGAGGCGTTGGAGCACAGATATGGGGAACTGGCCCTTCAGTTGCTGATAGCCGGTTTGGCGGTCACACCCCTGCGCCGGCATGTCGGCCTCAATCTGATGAAGTTTCGCCGCGCGATCGGGGTGCTCACGTTTGTGTACGTCGCGTTGCATCTTCTTGTGTGGCTGGTTCTGGATGTGCAGCTTCCCAGCCAGATCTGGGCGGATATCCTCAAACGCCCGTACATAACGGTCGGCATGGCGGCGTTTCTTCTTCTGCTTCCGCTGGCATTGACCTCCAACAACTGGTCGGTGCGCCGACTGGGACCGCGCTGGCGCAAGCTGCACTGCCTTGTGTACGCGGCCGCATTGTTGGGGGCGATGCATTACCTCTTGCTGGCAAAAGGATTTCAGATCGAGCCGCTTGCTTACCTGGCGGCCATCATCGCCCTGCTTGCACTGCGCCTGCCGATTCCAAACCTGTCTTTCCGGTCCAACAGGGCCGATTCTGCCTGACTCGGACGTGAGTCTGTGGGTAATCATGTGCATAACGCGCTGAACCGGGAATTCTGACCTGTCATTACATGGTTGTCAGCGGCGGTGCGCTTGATTGAACCGGTTTAAGTATCTGTAATTGATGGATAAATGAACTTCTCAAGAATTTCTTCTGTTTTTGTGTATTTTCCGCTTGCGGGATTTGTTTGTTATACTTAGAACCCCCTTCACCGGCGCTGCTGAGGCGGTGCTGACGGGTCGGAGAGACGGCCTGACG
>NZ_WQDM01000016.1:0-36314 GCF_013033125.1 Ruegeria sp. HKCCA4008 | reverse complement strand
CGCTGATCGAGGCCCTGATCAACCAGGAGCTCGGCGAACCCTTCCGCCGCGACGCGATGAAAAAACCCGTCGCCGTCGCAGGAATCTCGGCCGAAGACATGAAAACTCAGGCCGAACTGTAATCTGATCCTGCCCCCACCCGGGCCGAATACGGTGCGGGTGGGGGCAGGCTTTGCCCAAAAGGCAGCTCAAATATTGCAAAGGAAGTAAGATGCAGGCGTTGAGTGCATCCAACTCGCCGTGGCTTCGGGCACGGTCTTTCGTTCGTTTGAACGGGCACGGTTTCCTTGTTTCCGTGGTTGTTGCCGTCGCAGCGAAGTTCTTGTCCGAACATTATGGTGCCCCGGCGATGCTGATGGCCCTGTTGCTGGGCATCGCGTTCCATTTCCTGGCCGAAGACGATGCCGGTGACTGCAAGGCCGGAATCGAATTTACCGCACGAACGGTTCTGCGTTTTGGCGTTGCGCTGCTTGGGGCGCGTATTTCCGTTGAATTGATGATGAGCCTTGGCGCTGATCTGATTGCCGTTGTGATTGCCGGTGTGATACTCACGATCCTGTTCGGGCTTCTTGGCGCGCGTCTTTTGGGCCGTGGTTGGCGCTTTGGGGTGCTGACGGGGGGATCGGTTGCGATCTGCGGTGCATCGGCCGCGATGGCCTTGTCGGCCATTCTGCCCAAAAACGAGCATTCGGAGCGGAACCTGGTTTTCACAGTACTGTCGGTTACTGTTTTGTCGACAATCGCGATGATCGCCTACCCGATCCTCACCGAGACTTTCGAGTTCAACGACGAGGTTTCAGGGGTCTTCCTGGGCGGAACGATCCATGATGTCGCGCAGGTTGTCGGGGCCGGGTTCTCGGTTTCGGACCAAACCGGTGAGGTGGCGACTTTGGTCAAGCTGATCCGTGTCGCCATGCTGGCCCCGGTGGTTCTGGTCATCTCGTTTCTTGTCCGGCGCCACGCGGAGTTCAGCGAGGAAGACGGCAAGCGCCCGCCCATTTTGCCGATGTTTGTCGTTGGCTTTCTGATCTTTGCCGTCCTGAATTCAATGGGCCTGATCCCCGAAGTGGTCGCGTCGGCCATGGCCGATCTCAGCCGGTGGGCGCTGCTGGTGTCGATTGCGGCAGTGGGCATGAAAACGTCGCTCAAGCGGATTCTGGATGTAGGCGGGCAGGCCATCGTCCTGATCGTGGCCGAGACGATCTTCATCGCTGCTCTGGTTTTGGCGGGTGTCTACCTGTTTCATTAGAGGATGGCGGAAATCCAAGTCCAGCACGTGACCGACCATCGGCCGGTCACGTCATTTCGCACCAACTACATGACCAGCAAGAGAGTATGACCTCATGACGACACAGGTACTCAATCTTTTCGATGAGCCCGCAACACGCAGCGAAAGGCGTTTGGCCGATCTTCCCGATCGCGTTGTCGAGGGTGATCCGCATCACAAGATTGGAATGCACTTCACCAGCCCGGATGGGCAATTGTCTGCCGGGACCTGGACGTCTACGCCGGGAAAATGGCACGCGTTCACGGACAAGGACGAATATTGCTATATCGTCAAAGGCCATTGCGCCCTGATCCACGAAGACGGGACCCGTCAGGATTTTCGCACCGGGGCCAGCTTTTTGATCCCCAATGGCTTTCGCGGCTATTGGGAAGTCGTGGAAGAAACGACCAAGCACTTCGTGATCCGAGATTGCGCGCCCGACGCATGATCCGATCCGTGAATGAACCTGAGGCGGCGTGAACCGGCATGCCTCAGGCGCGTCATTGGCTTTTCAGCGACGGGTCTGGTCAAAGCTGATCGTCAGTTTTTCCGCCGTGGGTATTGACTGGCAGGTCAGGATTTCTCCGGCTTTGATGTCTTTGTCTTCCAGCGCCATGCGCGCCCGCATATGAACTGTGCCGTCGGTCAGTTTGGCCCGGCACGCGCCGCAAACTCCGGATTGGCAGGAATACGGTGGCTTGAGCCCCGCTGACTGCGCTGCGTGAAGAATGGCCTGTCCCTTGGAAACCGAAATGAGGTGTCGGGTGCCTTCCAGCGTCAGTTCAGCGGTTGCGTCCACCCCGTCAATCCCCGTGTCCAGATCCGGCGCAGCACCATAGCTTTCCATGTGGATGCGGTTCTGGGGAACATCAATGGACATCAAGGCCGATTTGACGGCCTGGTTCATATCGCCCGGACCACAGATATAGTACCGCGCGTCCTGGGCGTAAGGTGGATACTCGGCGATCAACGCTTCGATTGCGGCCTTGTCGATTGTACCTTGCCGCCAGTACTCGGCGCTGGACCACCAGCCGGGTTTCGAAAAGACATGGTTGATTGTAAAACGTTCGGGATGCGCTTGCTGAAGCACGCTCAGTTCGTGCTGCAACAGGATGCTCTTGGCGTTTGTGTTGCCATACACCAGATGCGCGACTGAATGGGGCTCGGCTGTCAAAGCCGAGTTCAGCATTGCAAAGAGCGGAGTAATGCCAGAGCCCGCGCCAAAAAAGTAATGGGTGCGCCGCGCCGTTTCGTCGGGGTCCAGGCAGAAACTGCCAAATGGCGGCATGACGTCAATGGTTTGCCCTTCCTGAACAGTGTCGTTGATGAAGTTGCTGACACGGCCACCCTTGACCCGTTTGACGGTGATGCGAAGCGGATCCCCGGAGTAAGGCGAACTGGAGATCGAATAGCTTCGACGGTGCTCTTCGCCATCAATATTGAAACGAACGGACACGTGTTGGCCCGGCCTCCAGGCGAATATGTCCATCAGGCGGTCAGGGACCTGGAACATGACGGTCTTTGCCACGCCATCCAGTTCAACTCTGGTCCCGCAAACGCGCAATGGGAAAAAATCACGCGGGTTCATTTCCCTTCCCCCAACCATTGCAGAACAACTTTCTGGTGCTCGATGACGGGGCTTTCACCGTTTGCTGCCGGACCTGCTTCAAAATACGGAGAATGCAGGGACTTCTGCTGCTGCTCGCACGCGTAGATGTCTTCGCCGGTAAAATCACCGGCAACCATCGGGTCATCTTCGCCCATCGCGTCATTGGCTTCGTATTTCCCGGTAATTCCAAACGTGGCCCAGAAAGAGGACGACTTCATCGACTGTTTGGTGAATTCCCATTCCGAGCTATGGGACACCCGCCCACGGTTGTGAACTCGCGTTAGTTCCGGGCCAAGGGGTTCGACAATGAAGATATTCCAGCCGTCTTCCGAAGCGGCCAGACCAATCCCCGGGAACAGCATCGGCACCCAGGCGCCGTTCATGTCTTTGGGGATGACGCGCGGGGCGGTCAGTTTGCTGTCCTGATCTTCAAGAAACTCCGCCACGGGCGGCTCCCAAAACATGTAATGAGGTCCTTCCCAGTGGAATTCGGCGGATTTGTGGTCATACATCTGCAGCGTATTCGAATGCAGATGGCTCAGGTGGTAAACGTCGATGTAATTTTCGACGACAACCTTCCAGTTGGCCTTTATCTCATAGCTGGTGTTCAGGTCTTCGTACTCGATCAGCTCTTCCGGTACGTGCGGGCCGATATGGGGTTCGACGGGGCCGAACCATTCGGCGATGGAAGGCGCGTCGGGGTCCGGATGGACGAAAATCATCGATTTCCAGATATCGACCTTGGCGGGTTTCAGGCCAAGGCAGGACTTGTCGACCTTGCCATATTCCTCGTGCTCATCCGGCACCGAAATCAGATTGCCTTCAAGATCGTAGGTCCAATCGTGATAAGGACAGGTCAATGCTTTTTGCGTTTTGCCAACCGCGCGGATCAATTGGGTACCGCGATGGCGGCAGATGTTATGGAAGGCGCGCAGGCGACGATCGCGCCCCATGATCACGAATATGTTGTTGAGTCCGGCCTGCACGGCGATGAACTGGCCGGGTTCACTGACATCCTCTATAAAACCGGCGTAGCGCCAGGTTTTGGAGAAGATCTCGCGCATTTCCCGGTCGAACCAATCCTGGCTCGTGTAAGCTTCGACCGGCAAAAGGTGCAGCATGGGTTTCATTTGAGCCTCTTGTGAAGGAATTTTCAAAACGTTTGGGGGAGAAAGTCGATGGCGATCATCGACAGGCCTAATGCGACCCAGGCGAGTTGGATCAGCCAAAACAGGATGGGGTCCTCATCCCGGGTTACGTCGGTCAAAAGCAAAGCGTGACCGGAATAGAAATTCGGGATTGTCCAGAACATGAAAAGAAGCCCCCACAACGTCTGATAGCCAAGTACCGTCGTCACCATCAGCGCCGCGAAGGTGATGTAGTTCAGCTGTCGCTTGCGTGTCATGGTTCTTGCTCCAGGCCATTGAACAGCGCACGCGCGGCCTGTTCGGCCTGAGTTTTCCAGACATTCGGCATATCCAGAGGGGCCAAAGACGTCGCGTTGAAATAAAGCGCCACAATGCCATGAGCGGCGGTATTGACCTTTGCGGCATCCACATTCGGGAAATCCGCGCGCAGTATCGCAGCAATCGTAGTTTCAAAGGCAAGCAGAGCCTCTCGACAAGCCCGGCGAAGCGAAGCATCCTCGACCGCCCGCGCGGTGAGTGCTGCGAAGGCAAGTACCATATCCGGTGACGTCTGGTTCATGTCCGAGAACAGAAGATCGATCAGATGTCTTGATTTTCCCGACGCCGGCAAGCCTGCAACGAGCGCGTCAGACTGTTCCGAAAAACTTTTCAGAACATAGTCTTGCAGGGTCGTAATCAATTCATCCCGATTGCCCAGGTGATGCCGGATCAGAGGCCGTGTCAGGCCCGCCTCCTTGGCTATTTGCGAAAGCGATGCACCATCAAGGCCATATCTCGCAACACATCTGACCAGAGCCTGCATAATCTGCTCATAACGTTCATCACGATTTGAGGGGCGCCCGATCATGTTATTTCCAGTATTTCAGCTTTAGGTCTGCGGTTGCACCGGTGCCGACGGCGACAGCGGCATCCGCGAATTCCGGCGGTAGACCGCTCCGATCCATGCCGCCAAAGGCGTACCCTTCGGTTGGGACATCCTTCTCGGTATCCAGGTTGCTGTCGCTGTTCTCGTCGTGAATCGCGGCAATCGTATAGGTGCCAAGCGGGAGATTGTGAAAGGTGACCGAGGCCTGGCCTTTGACAGCAGGAATGGAAGCCAAGGCCGCCGCGTTCGCCACGTCCATGGCCCTAAAAGATTTTGAGTCATCGAACACGGCAATGATCAAATCACCCTCTGCATTGCGCACGTCCTGCACCGTTGCAGTAAGAGTTTGTGCGGATGCCCCGAGGGTTGAAGCCAGTGTCATTACAGATGCGACGACCAGTTTGCTAATCGGCATGATATATCCTTTGCTGTCAACACTGACAGTAAATAGGGTGCGCGCAATTAACTGTCAATAGTGACAATTATTCACCCGATTTCCCTGAGCGTGTTTTTTTGCATTGAACCAAGCACGACGTATCAGCCCAACGCCGACAAGGATCGGAGAAAAGGGATAAAAATATCCTAAGACGGCTTTCCAAAGCTACTCGGGCAAGACTTGCCTCATGTAGAGATGACGCATGACCATTGGCGTCAAGTACATCGGGATTTGATACGCCCCGATGAAGGCCATGATGGGTGCGGTGACCTCGGGCGGCAAAGCAACGAAGAAAATCGCGATGTTTCTGTTTCCCGCGATCAAAGAGACAGCGGTTGCTCTGGCTGCCGGCAGACGTCCTCGGGTAATCCGGAACGAAATGAATTGTGCTCCGAAATTGGCCAGACAGGCGAGCGCGATCCAGAAGGCCGCGACGGCCGGGCTTTTCAGCGCAGTGGTGCTGACGGAAGGCATCAGGCCGATGACAAAAACGGCCAAGGTGATTGTGCCCAACCCTTCCAGATTCACCAATGTGGAGCGTGTTGGTGAACGCAACCAGACGCGCCGGACAACAATGGCGGCGCCGGTTGTGCAGAGTATCGTCAACAGCAGTTGCAACCCGGCCAGCAGAACAGAGTGAATGCCGCCCAGTTCAGGCATGAGCAGGAACACCGGAAACGCTGTCAATGGCAGCAGGGCGGTCCCAACCACCATCATTCGCATTGCGTGTTCAGGTGGGTAGCCCATCATCAAACACATGTTCGGACTGCCGGAAATCGAGGGCGCAGCCGCCATGATGAGTAGGGACAGAAGCACCGGCGTTCCGGTCCATCCCCCAACAAATCCGATGGTCAGAATGATCAGCGGCATCACGAATTGAAACCCGATGACGGTGAACGCGACCTTGTGCAGATCGCTCAACGATCCAAGAATGGTTTCGGGGTCCATTCTCAGGACGGTGACGAACAGCAACAACACGACCAGGGGCGGCAGCAGGCCTCGCATGGGCTCGGCCAAACCCGGCAATAGAAGACCCGCCGCCAATCCGGCGACCAGAACACGGGGCCCGTGACGGGCCGCCAGATGGAGCAGGTTCAAGGCCGTTTTACCCGCCCGGGCTCTGACGCAAATTCTCGGGCAGCCAGGTGGCGAGCTCGGGGAACCAGATGAGGATGAAGACCATCAGCACCATGATCAGGAACATCGGGATCGCAGCGCGTGCGATATAGCTCATCTCATGGTTGGTCATGCCCTGCATCACGAACAGGTTGAACCCGATCGGGGGTGTGATCTGCGCCATTTCAACAACGACCACGATGAAGATCCCGAACCAGATCAGGTCAATGCCAGCGTCGCGGATCATTGGTTCCACCACGGCCATGGTCAGCACGACGGAAGAAATCCCGTCAAGAAAACAGCCCAGAATGATGTAGAACACCAGCAGGACCATAAGCAGTTCGAAACGGGTCAGTTCCCAACCTGCAATCAGATCGGCCAGCCCGCGCGGCAGGCCGGTGAAGCCCATGGACAGCGACAGAAACGCCGCGCCAGCAAGGATCAGGGCGATCATCGCGCTGGTTCGCGTGGCGCCCATCAGGCTTTCGGTGAATGTCTTCCAGTTCAAAGACCCCTGACCTGCCGCCAACAACAGGCCGCCGATCACCCCGAAAGCCGCAGCTTCGGTCGCAGTGGCATAGCCCAGATACATTGAGCCGATGACGACCGTGATCAGAAGGATCACAGGCAACAAAAAGCGAGAGTTTCTGACTTTCTCGGAAAAGCTCAGCTTGCCCTCGACTTCCGGGGTCCAATCTTTGCCCAACTTGGAATAGATCGCGACATAACCCATGAACATCGCTGCCAGCACCAAACCGGGAAGGATGCCGGCAAAGAACAGCTTGGTGATCGATTCATTGATCGTCACCCCGTAGACGATCAAGGTCAAAGACGGCGGGATCATCAGCCCCAGAGTGGCCGCGCCGGTCAACGTGCCGATGATCATCCGTTCGGGGTAATTGCGCTTGCGCAGTTCGGGGATCGACATCTTGCCGACGGTGGTCAGCGTTGCCGCCGACGAACCTGAGACCGCCGCGAAGACGGTACAGCCCACGATATTGGTATGCACCAAACCGCCGGGCAGGGGGGCCATCCAGGGGGACAGCCCTTTGAACATGTCTTCGGACAATCGCGTGCGGTACAGGATTTCGCCCATCCAGATGAACATGGGCAGGGCGGTCAGGGTCCACGATGACGACGCGGACCAGATCGTCGTGATCATCACGTCGCCCACGGGGCGTGTCGTGAACAGCTCCATCCCGACCCAGGCGACCCCCATCAGGGCCAGGCCGACCCAGACGCCGGTCCCGAGCAACGTGAACAGAACAAAAAGGAAAAGGATGATGACAGACAGGTTTTCCATGCGTCTATTCTCCGTGGCTCTGGTCGGCCAGATCGCGGACAATGCGATGGTCACCTTTGAACAGGACGTGGATCAGGTGATCCGTCAGCGCGATGGCCAGGATCACGGCTCCGATCAGCATCGCGGATTGCGGAATCCACAGCGCGGTTCTGTCCTGACCCTGGCTGATGTCGTTGAACTTCCAGCTCCAATAGACGAAGCGATAGGCATACCAGCAGAAATACCACATGACGGCCGTGCCGATGGTGAAACACCAGATTTCAAGGACACGCCGCACGCTGTCCGGTACCGCGTTCAGAAGGATCGAAACCCGAATGTGGCTGCCCCGGTTCAACGCATTGGCAAAGGCCAGAAAAGATGCCGCCGCCATTGCATAGCCGGCATAGTCGGGCGCTCCGGGAAATACTTCACCGGTCCAGCGGGCCAGCATCTGCACGACGATCAGCAAAAGAATGGCAATCAGGCTGACCGCCGCCAGTACCCCCGCTGCAAGATAGATGAAATCCAGAACGGACCGAATCCCCCGCAATACCGCCATGGCGTCCCCGCTTTGTTATGATTGGATGGAAAACAGGCGACGCAATGCAGCGCCGCCTGCCTCGAACGGTTACTGAGAGGCGTTGAACGCGTCGACGATGGCTTTGCCTTCGTCGCCGGCGGCTTCCAGCCATTCATTGGTCATGGTCACACCAATCTCTTTCAGTTCATTCGTCATCTGCTCGGATGCCGGACCGACGGTCATGCCACCATCACGCAGACCTTGCAGAGTAAAGCCGGTATATTCCTTGGCGCGCCAGTTGCCCGCGTATTCCGCCAGCCCTGCGCAGGCCTTGATGACGTTCTTGTTGGCGTCGGACACGCCCGACCAGACATCCGAATTCACCATCACGTAGTTGCGCGGCAACCAGGCATCGACTTCGTAGAAATAGTTCAGGCTTTCCCAGACCTTGCGGTCATACCCGGTCGATCCCGAAGACACCATCGACTCGGCGACACCCGTCGCAAAAGCCTGACTGATTTCCGCCGCTTCGATCGTCACCGGCAACATGCCCGTCAGCTCGGCCAGTCGCGAAGTCGCGTTGTTGTACGAACGGAACTTGATGCCCTTCATGTCGGCGACCGAGTTCACCTCATTCTTGAAATACAGCCCCTGCGGTGGCCACGGTACAGCATAAAGCAGCGTCAGGTTCTGCTCTGCCAATACTTTTTCGATAGATGGCTTGGCGGCCTCCCAAAGCTTGGCGCTGTCGTCGAACGAGGTCGCAAGGAACGGGATCGAATCGAAACCGAACAACGCGTTCTCATTCTGGTGGCCGGACAGAAGGCGTTCGCCGATCGGGGCTTGCCCGGTCTGGATTGCGCGTTTGATATCGGCACCTTTGAACAGCGAGCCGGATGGATGCGTAACGATTTCGATCTCACCGCCGGTTCCGGTCGTTACACATTTGGCGAATTCCGCACCGGTGGCCGAATGGAAGTTCGACGCCGAATAGGCCATCGGCATGTCCCATTTTTCGGCCAAGGCCGGTGCTGCCGCGGCAGCAGTCAAAGCGGTTGCTGCCAGAAGGTTTGTCAGTGTTTTCATCGTTTTCTCCCTATCGAGTTTTGAAATACCGATGTTCTTCATCGGTCTGTTCTTATGTTGCAAAGCGCGACGGCGCGTAGACGCTTACGTCGGTGTTCGGGGTTCTGCCCGCGATCATCTGCGCCAGAAGCCGTCCGGTCTTTGGCCCGCCTGTCAGGCCGATGTGATGGTGCCCAAAGCCCATATAGGCCCCTTTGACTCCGGGCACGTCGCCTATGATCGGGATCGAGTCAGCCGGGGCCGGCCTGTGCCCCATCCATTCCACTTCCTCCTTCCATGTTATGCCCGGAAAAGCGGCCCGGGCATTCTTTCGCATCAATTCAAACGGCGCGCGCGAGGGCGGTGCGTCCAGCCCACCGAACTCCACGATACCCGCCAAGCGTATGCGCCCATCCATGGGCGTGGCAACAAACTTGCCCGAAGCCACCATGACCGGGCTGCGGGGCATGGCAGAAGGTGCCACCAATTCAAGATGATAACCGCGCTCGCTTTCAAGAGGAACAGAAACCCCCAGTCGCTTTGCCAGCGGCCCCGACCAGACGCCAGCCGTGACAATGGCGGTGTCGCAAGCGATGGTCTCACCATCCGCGCGCACACCGGTAACACGGCCGCTCTCGCGGGTGACATCTTCGACATTGGCGCGGATGATCCGGCCGCCGCCGGCCTCGACATGGGCGGCCAGATCTTTCACGTACCGCCCGGGATCGGTGATATGACCGTGGTTTGACAGCTTGGCGGCGAAACCGATATCCGGGCTGAACACGGGGTCATAGTCGTGAAACGCCTTGCCCTCCAGTTCTTGCCAGTCAAAGCCGTTCTTCCGTCTTATTCCCCAGCCCAACGCATCTTGTTCAAAATGGGCCCGGTTCTCGTAGAGAAACAGATAGTCGCTGGGCACGATCCACTTTTCAGCACGCGTGCCTGTTGCCAATGCCTTGTGATCATTCAGGCTGTCGCCGACGATCGGCGTCAGCGCCGCCGCGATCCGTTCAACGTCTGCCACGTTCGCGTGGCTCAGATATTGCCGGAGCCATGGGAGCAGCTTCGGCAAATACCCCCATTTCAAAAACAGCGGCTGCGACGAGCTCAGCAACATTTTGGGTGCTTTGCCAAGCAGTCCGGGAACCGTCACAGGTATGATGGAACAGGACGCCAGCACACCGCCATTGCCATGAGACGTGCCTTCACCCGGTCCGGCCTTGTCGAACAGGATCACGTCGTGCCCATCCCGTTGCAGCCAGACCGCGGCCGACACGCCTACGATACCGGCGCCGATGATGGCTATGGTTTTCTTGTCACTCATTCTGAAACCGCCTTGGCCACTGCGTAATGGTTCAGCTTGGCCACCTCGGGCCTGCCGCCAAGCCCGGGGCTTTCTGGCACGCAGACCTGTCCGTTCTGGATCCGGAAGGGTTCTTCCAGAATGTCTTCTTTCAGGAAATAGGACGCCTGATAGAATTCGCAGCCCAATGTGATCTCGGGCGTTGCGGCAATCATATGGGTGCCGGCAAGATGGGCCAGGCCGGCCTCGAACATGTCCCCGCCATATGCCGTCAGACCATGCGCGGCCGCGATGCGGGCGACCGTTTGCCCGCGGGTCAGGCCGCCAGACTTCATTATTTTCACCGACACACCATCGCAAATACGTTCACGCGCGGCGCGTTCCATATCTTCGGGGCCAAAGACGCTCTCATCGGCGAGAAGGGGAGTATCGGTCATTTGGCGCAGCTTTGCCATCATGTCGAAATGGTGGGCGCGAACCGGCTGTTCGATGAAATCAGGATTGAACTGGGCCACGTCCCGCACCCGCGCCGGGGCGTCCTCGATGTTCAGCCCCTGATTGAAATCCACGCGGACCGAGAATTCAGGACAGTTCTGCGCCAGATATTCCAACCTCATGATGTCAAAGGCGTGATCCTTGAACCCGGTCTTGAGTTTGACAATCCGCACGCCGTCCTCTCGCAACCGCGCCAGCAGGTCTATGTCCTGGGAAAAGTCCGGGTTGGCGATGGAACAGCTGAGCGGAATGGTGTTGCGGCAGCGACCGCCCAGCAAAGACCAGACAGGGATGTCGCTGATACGGCCGGCCAGATCCAGCAGCGCGGTTTCCAGCGCGGCCTTGGCCTCGGTGCAATGCGCCACTGCACAGGCCGCGCGCGCCATGATGGCTGACCGGTCGCCCACGCGGGCGCCAAGAACAAGGGGGCGTAGATATCGATCCAGTGCCGCAAATGTCGCTTCCGGGGTGCCGGTGAACACCGACCAGGGTGACGCTTCGCCAAATCCCTGTGTGCCATCCTCGGATGCCAGTCGCAGCATGACGACTTCGCAGGCGCCTTCGACGGATCCTATACCGTGATCCCGGCGGGACGTGACCGGAAGCTTCAGGTGCCAAAGGTCGTAACCGATGATGTTTTGTGACAGATCGTTCATTCCGCCCCCTGTGGTTGAGCGAAAGCCTGCCTTGACGAGCATATCATTTCAAATACTATATCTTCGACAGTTCATCAGAAAAAATGATGCGGTAATCCATGTCCCTGCGCTTTCGCCAGCTTCAAGCGTTTCACGCCATCATGGAAACCGGAACCGTAACCGGTGCGGCGTCGGTACTTGGGATATCACAGCCTGGTATCAGCAATCTGTTGGCTCAGTTGGAACGCGAAGCGCGACTGCCTCTATTCGAGCGCAACAAGGGCCGTTTGCTGCCCACCCCGGAAGCCGAGCTGCTGTTCCGCGAAGTCGACACGGTTGTGCGTGGGCTGGATCATGTGGCGCAGGCTGTGACGGATTTGCAGAACAAACATCCCGGTCAATTGCAGGTTGCGGCACCGCATCTTCTGTCATTTGGTTTCATGCCGCGCGAGATCGCTCGTTTTGCCAAAAGCCGCCCCAACCTGTCCGTCAGTTTCCAGTCGCAGTATTCATCCAAGATTCAGGAATGGGTGATTTCAGGCCTGTTTGAAATCGGCATCGTCGAGATGCCGATCCTGCACGACACTCTGAATTATCAGGTGTTTCAATTCGAAACACTTGCGACTTTTCCAGAAGACAGCCCCTTGGCGGATTATGACGTTCTGACACCGGAAATATTGGAAGACGAGCCCTTCATCGTGATGGGTCCGGAACATCAAACCCACCGTCGAACCCGTGACATCTTTCAGGCATCCGGGCGCACGTGGCGGACACAGATTCACACGCACCTGTCCGAGAACCTGCTGAGTTTTGTAAAACAGGGCATGGGTGTTGCGATGATCGATCCCTTTACCGTGACGTTCGATGGTGAGAGCGGGTACAAGACCCGCCCGTTCAGGCCATCCGTCATGCTGGATCTTGCAATCATCACCGCAAAGGGGCGCCCCCTGTCCACGATTGCGCAGGAATTTCTGGCCCAGCTGACCCCGTCGATTGCCTCTTACGCAACCCATTCCGACACAGGTGCAGCGGCCTCGTGAAGCTGCTGCGAATGGATGTCGACCAATGTGGGGCCATCATGTTCGACGGCCTGTTTCAGCACCTTCGTCAAGTCCTCAGGGTCTTTGACCGTCCATGATTTCACTCCGAAGGCGGCTGCGACGGCGGCGTGGTCGGTCCGGTTGAAATCAACGTTGTAATAGCGTTGATCAAACCCAGCATCCTGACCCGCCTTGATCCATCCGAAGACCGAGTTCGAGAAAACGATCGAGGTGATCGGCATTTTGTGTCGGACCATCGTTTCAAATTCACCGCAGGTGAACCCAAACGAACCATCGCCCATGACAGCCAGGGTCTTGACCGAGGGCCGACCGACATGTGCACCCATGGACGCCCCTAGAGAATAGCCCAGTGCTCCATGTGCGCGATTTGTGATGAAATGCCGCCCGGGTTGCCGCCAACGGTAATGCGCGCTGAAATAGGGGCAGGGGGTACCGGGATCAGCGACCACAATCGCATCGTCGTCCAGAATGTCCATCAGGGACGCCATGACGGCCTCGGGCCGTATCGGCGTTTCCCGACTTGCAGCCAAGGGGGCAAACGCCGCCGCCTTGGCCTGCCACGCGGCGCGGGCCTTGGTTGTGCCGCCTTGACCGTTCAGGTCTTGCCGGTCCTCCAGCGCTCGGGCCAATGCCTCCAGCGCGAGGCGGGCGTCAGCGCAGATCGCCACTTCGGTCTGATAGTTTGCGCCGATCACCATGGGGTCGCTGTCGATGTGAATGATCGTGGCGTTGCGCCCGGGGCTTCTCCACCTTTCGGTCGTGACCGAACCGGCGCGGCACCCGATGAACAGGACGACATCAGCCTGATCCACCACGGCGCGTGTCGCGGGGATGCCGCCGTTCGATCCGACGACACCCAGGGCCAGAGGATCGGTTTCGGCGATGGAACCTTGGCCTGAAACGGTTGTGGCGACGGGCATGTCCAACAAACCAGCGACACGGCGCAACGCATCGGTCGCGCCGGACAGAACCGGGCCGCCGCCACAGACCGCGACGGCGGATGTGGCCCGGGCAAGGATGGCTGCGGCCGCTTCGATGGCATCCGGATCTGGGGCAGCCCGTTCGGCGGGATAGCTGCGATGCCGGTCATCGGCCCAGATTTCCGCTTCGTCCACCTGTGCCTTCTGCGTATCAAACGGCAGTGCCAGATGGGTCGCGCCGGGTGTTCCCGTTGTCATCGCCCTGAACGCCGCACGGACCATGGCCGGAAGCCGGGCAGCATCATCCAGAGACGCGTTCCACTTCGTCAGCGGGCGGAACAACGCCGGCTGATCCAGTTCTGTCAAAGGGTATTTCCCGCGGCTGGTCGTCGCCACATCAGAGGTGATCGCCAGGATTGGAACCGAACTTTCATTGGCCTCGACCACACCCGGCAGAATGTAGGTCGCGCCACCGCCGGAAGGGCCTTCGCAAACGCCGGGCCTGCCTGTCACGCGTGCATAGCCATCCGCCATGTAGGCGGCGTGCCGTTCGTCGCGGGTCAGAATGTGCTGAATGCCGTGATCCATTCGGGCGAGTGCGTCATAGAACGGCAAGGTGGTATCGCCGCACAGGCCGAACATATGCGTCACGCCATGCGCCTCGAGCATACGCACCATCGCCTCGGCTCCGGTCAGGTAGTTCGTCCCTGTCATGGTTCGCGATTCCTTTGCGCTGAAATTGTACACATAGCTGTATACAAGTTTGCATATTGATTTCAAGAATTGAGTGTGGCACCTGTGAATCAACCGAAGAAGGGCATTGTTTATGGCGGGTCCACGCGTCGATGATATCTATGATCAGGTCAAAGCGATGGCGGTGTCCTTCCGCCTGCGCCCGGGTGACCGCCTGAACGAGGTCGCCCTGTCCAGGGATCTGGGCGTCAGCCGCACGCCGTTGCGAGAAGCGTTGAACCGTCTGGTTGCCGAACGGCTGTTCGATTTCCGCCCGGGGCAAGGGTTCTTTTGCCGTCCCTTGGATGCGCAAAGCGTGTTCGACCTTTTTGAACTGCGCCAGATCATCGAATCCGCGGCGGCCCGATCCGCCTGTGCCAGGGCGACGGATGAAGACCTGCAAAAGCTGCGTGATGAGCTTTATGAAACGGGTATCGACATCACCGGCCTGACGATCGAAGAGGCAGTGGCCCGGGACGAAGCGTTCCATCTGGGGATCGCAAAGCTGTCAGGGAACATGGAGTTGTTGCAAACTCTGGCGCGGATCAACGAGCGTATCCGCTATATCCGCTGGATTTCCATGAGCATGGACCGGGTGCAGAAGTCCAAGGACGAACATAAACACGTCATGCAGGCCCTGCTGGATCGGGACGCGGACGAGGCGGCCCGGGTTCTGGCGGCTCATATCACAAAACGAATGGATCAGGTTCAGGACGCAGTGCGCCACGGGATTACCAGCATCTACATGGAAGGGGCCGAAGACATCTCGACCCGCATTATCGAGGAGGCACAGGGATGATCGCGCAGGGCGGCAAGTCCATTTACGGCGCATCGGTGGGAATCCTCATGCTGGACGCGCAATTCCCAAGAATTCCCGGTGACATGGGCAATGCGCAGACATGGCCGTTTCCGGTGCTGTACCGCATCGTCCGGGATGCCTCGCCTGATCGGGTGGTCCGGCATCGGGCCGAAGGTATGCTCGAGGTCTTCATCGACGCCGCGCAAGAGTTGGTCAAAGACGGCGCGGATGGCATAACAACCAATTGCGGGTTCCTGTCCCTGTTCCAGAAGGAACTGGCCGAGGCCGTTCCGGTTCCCGTCGTCACCTCGTCCTTGATGCAGGTCGAAATGGTGAATCGTATCCTTCCCAAGGGAAAGCGCGCGGGCATTCTGACCATTTCGGCCTCCACCTTGACCAATGACCATCTTCAGGCTGCCAATGTCCCCTTGGACACGCCAATCGGTACAACCGAGGGTGGGCGGGAATTCACCCGCGCAATTCTTGGCAATGACTCGCGTCTGAATGTTGAAAAGGCCCGGGAGGACAATGTTGAGGCCGCGATCGCGTTGGCCTCGGACAATCCCGAACTTGGGGCAATAGTTCTGGAGTGCACGAATATGTGCCCCTATGCGCCGGATATTCAACAGGCGACCGGGCTGCCGGTGTTTTCGATCGTGTCCTTCGTGACCTGGTTCCAGGCCGGTCTTGTTCCGCCGGTGTACCGAAGCTGACCTCTGGCCTTTCATCAAGACGGGTTGTGTTGGCCGCAGGCAAAACTCAAGCCAGTGTTAGATCACCGGGTATCGAATTTCGGATTACGCGCTCTGCATTCGGCAGATCGTTCGACTGCGCACGGTCCTTGGCGGCATTGGCGTCCAGACCATGGCCGATCCATCTGTTGGTCAGGCGGGTTTCGAGTGTTTTCAGATCGGTGTCCAGAAATACCTTGAATGCCCACAGTTGGTGAAGGTCCGACCAACCCGGCTCGTTCAAGAGAAGGTAATTGCCCTCAACCAGAACAACGCGCTGATCCGCCGTGATCATGGACCGCGCGGCAATGGCCAGATCCAGTTCCCGGTCAAACGCGGGTATTGCGACTTCTTCTTCCGCGCGCAATCGATCAAGCAACGCATGAAAGCCGGCAAGATCAAAGGTTTCAGGAGACCCTTTGCGGTTCAGCAGGCCGCGATCCTTCAAGATCACGTTGTCATAGTGGAAGCCGTCCATGAAAACCAGGCCGGTCGCGATGCCGCGCAGGTTGAGCTCTTTGGTTGCAAGGCCCGCCGCGGTCGTTTTCCCCGATCCCGGCGGCCCGGCAATCGCGACAAGATGCCGGTCTTGCAGCGGCGGCAAGGTCTGGACGGCATCCGCGATTTTGGTTGCAAGCGCCTCGGGGGTGACAAGTTTACCCGTCACGCGGCCTGATCCTCGGCCGGCGGTTCCTTGGCACCGGTCATGAACGCCACCGCGTCGGACATCGTGTAATCCTTGGGATCAACGACGCAGAGGCGTTTGCCAAGCCGATGCACATGAATTCGATCGGCGACCTCGAAAACATGTGGCATATTGTGGCTGATCAGGATGATCGGAATGCCGCGAGACTTCACGTCCAGGATCAGTTCAAGAACGCGCCGGCTTTCCTTCACGCCCAATGCGGCGGTTGGTTCGTCCAGGATGATGACTTTTGATCCGAATGCCGCGGCGCGAGCCACCGCAACACCCTGACGCTGACCCCCGGACAGTGTTTCAACGGCTTGATTGATGTTCTGGATCGTCATCAGGCCCAGTTCGCTCAGCTTGTCGCGGGCGAATTTCTCCATCGCCGGGCGGTCGAGCATTCGGAACCATGATCCCAACGGCCCTTTGCGCCGAATCTCGCGCCCCATGAACATGTTGTCGGCGATCGACAGGGCGGGGGACATCGCGAGTGTCTGGTAAACCGTTTCAATGCCGGCTTCACGCGCGTCGATCGGCGAGTGGAAATTCACTTTCCGACCTTCCAGCCAAACATCACCTTCATCCGGCACCACCGCGCCTGAAATCGCCTTGATCAGTGTTGACTTGCCCGCGCCGTTGTCGCCGATCACGGCCAGAATCTCGCCCGGCATCAAATCGAAATCGCACTGATCCAGCGCCGTCACCTTGCCGTAGCGCTTCACAAGGTTCCGTCCTTTGAGAATAGGTTCCATCAGGCTGCCACCTTTCTGATCCACTGGTCGACCGCGACCGCTGCGATGATAAGGATGCCGATCAACAGGAACGTCCATTGCGCATCAGCGCCCAGCAACCGAAGCCCAAGCGTGAAGACCCCGACGATCAACGCTCCGAACAATGATCCGAGAATGGACCCGCGGCCACCGAACAGGGATATGCCCCCGATCACGACCGCCGTTATGCTTTCAATATTGGCCAACTGGCCAGACGTCGGAGACACGGACCCGATCCGACCAATCAGAGCCCATCCCGCGAAAGCGCAGATCAGCCCGGACAGCATGTAAACCGACATCAGCGTGCGATGCACATTGACGCCAGACAGCTCGGCGGCTTCCGGATCATCACCGACCGCATAGACATGCCTTCCCCATGCGGTGTGACGAAGGGCGTAGGAAAGCCCGAGGATCAGCACCAGCATGAAGATCACGCCGACGGTGAATACCGCCCCGCCCAGGTTGAACTTGGCCCCGAAAACTTGCAGAATCGCGGCGTTTTCTTCGATCTCCTGCGACCGGATGGTTTCGTTCTGAGAATACAGGAAGTTCGCCGCAAGAACGATTTGCCACATGCCAAGCGTCACGATGAACGGCGGCAGTTTGATGCGGCTGACCAGATACCCGTTCACCGCACCGATTGCGGTGCCAACGAAAAGGCCGCAAACAATCGCGACCGTTGGCGGCAGCCCATATCGGAACGTGAACTGTCCCATGACAACCGACGACATCACCATTATTGCTCCGACGCTCAGATCGATACCGGCGGTCAGGATAACGAGGCTTTGCGCCGCCGCCACGATCCCGACGATCTGAACCTGTTGCAGGATCAGGGTCAGCGCGAATGGCGAGAAGAACTTGGAGCCCAGTAAGGCCCCGAAAATGACGATGGCAGCCACAAGAACGATCAACGGCACCAGAGAGGGGTTCACATGCAGAAAATGCTGAACCGTTCCGACAAACCCGCGGTGGTGATCGTCAAATTCGGCAATCTGTTCCGGGCTGCCTTTTGCAGCGGCTTCGAAGTCGTCTGATCGCGGTGAAGTATCGGACATAAAGGTTCCCCCAAAGCATCAGATTACTGACGACTTTAGCAAGTTTTCGGGCGAATGGGTGGTTTGAAAAGCGGAAGGCCGCCCTCTGCGGCCCTCCGGGTGGTCAGGTTAACCCCAGCAGAGGTCCATGCCTTCTTTGACCGAGATCGACTCGACGCCTTCGGCAGGCTTGTCCGTTACAAGCGCCACGCCGGTGTCAAAGAAATCCTTGCCAGGCGTGTTTTCAGGCTTCACGCCTTCGTCCGCCCATTTCTTGACGGCCTCAACACCCAGCGATGCCATCAGCAGCGGGTATTGCTGCGACGTCGCGCCGATAACACCATCGGCAACGTTTTGGACACCCGGGCAGCCTCCGTCCACGGAAACGATGAGCACGTCATTTTCGCGCCCGATGGCTTTCAGCGCCTCGTAGGCGCCTGCCGCGGCAGGCTCGTTGATGGTGTGAACAACGTTGATCGTCGGATCCTTGGCCAGAAGGTTTTCCATCGCGCGGCGACCACCTTCTTCGTTGCCGGCGGTGACATCACTTCCGACCAGTCGTGGGTCATCTTCATCACCGATTACGTTCGGGTCCGCCAGATCGACACCAAAGCCTTGCAGGAAACCCTGATTGCGCAGCACATCCACTGTCGGCTGACTGACGGCAAGATCCAGTGTCGCAATTTTCGCGTCGTTGGCCGCGTCGCCCAGCGTGGCTTTGGCCCATTGTCCAATCAGCAGCCCGGCCAGGAAATTGTCCGTGGCAAAGGTCGCGTCAGCCGAGTCAATGGGTTCCAGCGGCGTATCCAGAGCGATAACCAGAACACCTGCATCCCGCGCCTGCTTCACCGCCGGTACGATGGATGAAGTGTCCGAGGCCGTCAGCAGAATGCCCTTGGCGCCGTCCAGAATGCAGGTCTCAATGGCTTGCACCTGCGTTTCATGGTCACCGTCAACTTTGCCCGCAAAGGCTTTGAGAGTCATTCCCAGCTCTTCCGCCTTCGCTGTCGCACCTTCCTTCATTTTGACAAAGAACGGGTTGGTGTCCGTCTTGGTAATCAGACAAACGGTTTCGCCTTCCGCCATTGCACTGCCAGCCATGGCAGTAACCCCGAGCGCAGCAGCACCCGCAAGTCTTGCAAGTTTCATCGATTATCCTCCCAGTTTTTCCTGTGCCGAACGGGCACCAGGGCGATCAGGCAAAAACCCTGATCCCATAAGAAACAATCACAAGATTCGAAATTCGAGTCAATAAATAAATCACTCTTATTTATTATTGACAGAGCGTGCGGGCTTTCTCATTCTTCAGCAGGAAAGGGGTGGTCGTGCCTGAAAATTCATCTCGGAAAAATTCGATTGGCCTGCACGCGTCAGAGGTGCGCGGAACCAACCAAAGCGGGATGCGGGCCCGGAACGAACGGCTGGTGTTGTCGCTTGTCCGGCGTCATCAGGCCCTTGCGAAGTCCGAGATCGCGCGCATGACCGGACTGTCGGCACAAACCGTTTCCGTCATCATGCGGCTGTTGGAGAAGGATGGTTTGCTGTTGCGCGGTGAGCCGGTCCGCGGGAAGGTCGGGCAACCTTCCGTTCCCATGCGCCTCAACCCGGATGGTGCGTTTTTCTTTGGGCTCAAGGTCGGGCGCCGCAGTACCGAGCTGGTTTTGACTGACTTTGTCGGAAATGTGCGGCAGCGCGAGCGGCGAACCTATGACTATCCAACGCCAAAAGCCACATTGGAGTTTTCCACTGAGAGTCTGGGCAAAATGATATCATCCATGCCGCCTGAGGCCAAAGGCAGGATTGCGGGACTTGGGATTGCCATGCCGTTCTACCTATGGGACTGGGCCCAGACCCTTCAGGTTCCTCAGGAAGAAATGGACCCGTGGCGCGTATCAGACCTGAAGGCTGACCTGGCGCGGCGCCTCGATATTCCGGTATTCCTGCAAAATGACGCCACTGCGGCTTGTGGGGCGGAATTGGTATTCGGTCCAGCCGATGGGCCCAGGGATTTCCTGTACTTCTATATCGGGTTTTTCATTGGCGGCGGTGTGGTCCTCAATGGCGCAATCTTTTCGGGGCGTGGAAACGCGGGCGCAATCGGCCCCTTGCCTGTGCCAGATGATGCCGGTGGTGTCAGACCCCTTATCGACGTGGCCAGCCTGTACGTGCTCGAGCGTGCAATCACCACGGCAGGTGTCACGTCGCATTCCATTTGGGAAACGACCCAGCGTTGGGATGTGCCAAAAGTTCAACTGGAATACTGGTTGAAACAGACGGCGAGCGGGATTGCCTATGCGATTGTCTCATCCTGTAGCCTGATAGATTTCGAATGCGTAAAGGTTGACGGCTGGATGCCGCAGGACATCAAGGCGCGTTTGGTTGAAATGGTCGAAGACAAACTGTCTGAGCTTAACCTGACCGGTCTCGAGCGCCCTGCCGTGCTGGCAGGGGCCGTGGGCCCGGAAGCACGCTCACTGGGCGCGGCAAGCCTGCCGTTGTCGGAAAGGTATCTTTCAGAAGCTTAGATGTGAAATCACCCTGTTGCCTTGGATATTTCACAAACTGGTTCACTCTCGCAAACTGCCGAACTCATTATTTTCGATGGCCGTAACACATTTTCGTTGACGGAAGGCTGAGTTGTCTGGCAAGCCGCTCGGCATGTCCGGTTCCGGGGCTTGCTCTGGAATCAATAGGGAATGCGGTGCGGGCTCTGGCCCAAATCCGCAACTGCACCCGCAACTGTAAGCGGCGAGCAGGGCTGAAACGCCACTGGGGTTTGCCCGGGAAGGCCGGTCCAACGCTTTGACCCGCAAGTCAGGATACCTGCCGGACATGTGCCCTCATAAGGGGCACTCCTAATCGGCGGCGGGATGTGCGTCGGACCAGGATGCCTGAAAGGGTGATTTGGCGTTGAATATCCCGTGGTCAAAACGAATTTCGCGCCGGGATTGGCGCGACGGGACAAGGACGACTGTTCATGAAAACGCTGCTCAGCGCAGCCGCTGCCGCGGTGGCTCTTCCTGCCATCGCAAATGCGCATTTCCTTTTGGAATACACCACCGACACCATGATCGAGAAACCGGGCGATGTGCCGGTCAAACTGATTTTCTGGCATCCGTTCGAGAATGGCCATGTCATGGATCTTGAAAAGCCGCAGGAATTCTATGTGATCCACAACGGTGAAAAGACCGATTTGCTGGACACGCTGGAACCTATCCGGTTCACCGGCGGGGAAAACGAGGGTGCGGCGTTCAAGGGCAGTGTCCCGGTCAAACGTTCGGGCGACTATGTGCTGGTGACGGTTCCTCAGCCTTATTATGAGGAATCCGAAGACATCTATATCCAACAGCTCACCAAAGCCTTCCTGAACCGTAACGAATTGCCGACCGACTGGATGAATCCCGTGGGTCTGCCGACCGAGATTATCCCGCTGAACAAGCCGACCAACATCATCGCGGGTTCGACTTTCACGGGCCGTGTGCTGGCTGACGGTCAGCCGGTTGCGGGCGCCGAGATCGAGATCGAGTACATGGCCGCGGAACCCGACATGGAAAGCTCGGCCGCTTCTGCACCGAAAGCGTCTCCTATGCCGGGTGGTGCGGTGGTCGCAATATCTGACGACAACGGGTATTTTTCGTTCGGCGTTCCAAAAGCCGGTTACTGGGGTTTCGCTGCCCTTGGTTCCGGTCCGGCAACCGAACATGAGGGCAAAGAACTCAGCCAGGATGCGGTCATCTGGATTCGTGCCTGGGATCTGGAGTAACCCCAAATGCACATCGTCGACGGAGCCCTTTCCAACCCGGTTGTAATTGGCGGCGCCATAGCCGCCGCGGGCGGGATCGCCATGGGTCTTAGGTCTCTGGATCTTGATCGCATCCCCACTGCGGGCGTGCTGTCAGCCAGTTTCTTCGTGGCATCGTTGATCCACGTACCCATTGGTCCGTCGTCGGTTCATCTGATCCTAAACGGCATGGCCGGGCTGCTGCTTGGTTGGGCCGCATTCCCGGCTTTGTTCGTCGGGCTTTTGCTACAGGCGGTTTTTTTCGGCTTTGGCGGGTTGACGGTGTTGGGGATCAACACCGTCAATATCGCCTTTCCCGCTGTGGTGGCCGGAATGTTGTTCGGTCGTCTGATCGCGCGTGGAACGCCTTTGCAAGGTGCGATTTGGGGGGGCGTCGGCGGCGCATTTGCGATTGCGGCGACAACCGGCATGGTCGCGTTTTCCCTCGCGCTGTCGGGGGATGAATTTCTGCCTGCCGCCAAGCTTGTTTTCTTCGCCCATATTCCTGTCATGGCCATCGAGGCGATTTTGACCGGGTTCGCCGTGTTGCTGGCACGCAAGGTCAAGCCCGAGCTGTTTTTCAGAGGAGCAGCCACATGAAGCATCTGGTTGTCATACTGGCCATGTGCTGTGCACCTGTGCCTGTCCTGGCGCACAAGGTCATAGCCGGCGTTTTCGAGTCGGGAGACGTCATCGAGGGCGAAATCGGCTTTTCCAACGGCGACATGGCAAGCGGCACCGAGGTCATTGTCACCGGCCCGGATGGGGCTGAGCTGGGTCGATCGGTCACTGATGCGGACGGTTTCTTTGTCTACACGCCGACCTCGGCCGTGGCGCACACCTTCTTTGCCGACCTTGGCGCCGGGCATGTGGCCGAAGTCACGATGTCTGCCGAAGATGTCGCGCGGATCATGGGCGTTGCCGTGGCGGAAAACGGAGACTCGTCTTCGGCTGCTCTGGCGCAGGCCAGCGGTTCGGCGGCGTCTCTCAGCGCCGAAGAACAGCAGGTTATCGCCAAAGCCGTACGTGACGAATTGCGCCCGCTCAGGCGCGAGATTGCGGCTTATCGCGAACAGAACGACCTGCAAACCATCCTTGGCGGGATCGGGTACATCGTTGGTCTGTTCGGTCTGGGCTTTTACATGGCGGCCCGCCGCAAGCTGGCGTCCTGATGGCACACGTTCTGGGGCACAAGGAAAAAACGCTGTCCGAAGCCGGTGACGGGCCAGAAGGTCTGATCAGCCTGCTGGATCCCCGGATGCGGATCGTCATGGCAGTTGTTTTTGCAGTCGTGACCGTGGCGCTGTCATCCCTCGGCGCGCTTTGCGCGGCGCTGACAGTGTCGCTTTCGCTTCTGATAGTTTCACGTCTGCCGCGGCGAAAGACATTGAAGCGAATGGCCATGATGGATGGGTTCATCCTGTTCATGCTTGTCCTGTTGCCCTTTTCCATGCCCGGGGATCCGATGTTCACGCTTTGGGGATTCTCCGCTAGCTGGCAGGGATTTTGGAAAGCGGTCGAGATTGCCTTGACCGCCAATGCCGTGATCCTGTCCCTGTTGGTTTTGGTCGGGACGATGGAGCCGGTCACACTGGGCCACGCCCTGCATCGTCTGCGGTGCCCCGAAAAGCTGGTTTACCTGCTGATGTTCACGATCCGGTATATCGAGGTCTTGCGCGAAGAATACCTGCGGCTGCGCGCCGCCATGAAGGTGCGTGGTTTTCGGCCAGCCACAAACTGGCATACCTATCGCAGCTTTGGCTACCTTGTGGGTATGATGCTTGTGCGCGCTATCGAAAGATCGGAACGCATCCTGGCCGCTATGAAGTGCCGGGGGTTTTCCGGGCGTATGCCGTTGCTTCAGGAATTTGCCCTGACCCGCGCGGACATTGTGTTTGCGGCTGGCTTCAGCGGCCTCTGCCTGGGTCTGATCATTCTGGAATTCGCATGACACTGATCGCGCTTGAAGACATCTGTTTTTCCTACCCCGGCCAGCCACCCGTTCTGGACGGGGCAAGCCTGAGCCTGAGCGCGGGGCAGCGCCTGTCCCTGACAGGTCCGAACGGAGCGGGGAAATCGACGCTCCTGCGGATTTTGCTTGGGTTGCAGCGCCCGTGTTCGGGCACCGTCACCGTTCTTGGTCAGCAACGCGTGGAAGAGGCTGATTTCCATGAGGTCCGCCGCCGGGTGGGGCTTGTATTTCAGGATGCGGACGATCAGCTGTTCTGCCCGACCGTCGCCGAAGACGTTGCTTTTGGTCCGCTCAATCTGGGCAAGACCCGTGACGAAGCACTTGCCATCGTCGACAAAGTTCTGGGCGATCTGGACCTGATGCACTTGAAGAACCGCATTACCCATAAATTGTCGGGCGGAGAAAAACGGCTGGTGACCCTGGCGACGGTTCTGGCGATGGAGCCCGAAGTGCTGTTGCTGGACGAACCGACGAATGCGTTGGATACGAAAAACGAAGCGCGCCTGCTGGAAATCCTGCGCGCGCTACCACAGGCGATTTTGCTTGTCAGTCATTCGCCGGCGTTCCGCTTGGAACTGGCGCCCGATGAACTGGATCTTCGCGACGGAAAGCTTGTGCCGGTCTGACCTGTTCTCGTGGCAACCAGAAATGGTGGTTTCAGAAAGGCTATCACACCTCCTGAGCCACGCCATGAAACGGAAAGCGAACCTTGTATGGCGTCAGCTTGGTTATGTGCGCCTGCAGCTCATCAGCCCATATTTGACCGCCCATGCCCGAAAGGACCCGCGTCTGCGCCTGTCATGTTTCACAGGTAGCCGGGATTGCGCACCGCCTTTGCGGTTGAATTCGAACACGTCGATTATCCGCTCGGCACAGCCACAGGCTTCGCCCATGCCGACTTTGGCGAAATAGAATTTCTCGAAACGCTCGGGGTTTTGCATGGCTGACCTCCTGAATGCATTGAACCCCATGAAGGGCGCATTGCCAAATCACTTTCCTGCGTTTCAGGCAGCCGCGCTATGGCGCGGCGAATTCGCTTCCTGTCCAGACATTGTCCAGTTGATTGAAGACCGGTGAGGTAATGAGCATTTCAGCGGAATATAGCAGTTGCAGCTCATCCGCAAACCGCGTGACGCCCGGCACAAGCCCGGTGATGTTGCGCCATTCCGCCCAGGTTCCCGGATTTGACAGACTGGTCGGATTGCCGGGATCGGCGGGCTGGTGCCACCCGGCGGCGTTCAGCAGTGGTGTGAGCGCAAAGCGCGCATCATTGCCGTCGACCTCGGTACAGGCAGAGGTATCGCATTCCCAACTTGTCCAGTTCGCCGCCGCGATGGTTCCGGCGATCGGAGCGGCGGCGTCGATGACCCGAACCATGACCTCGAACCCGCCACCAGCCGTCGGACGGCTGAGCGACAATGGGTCTGTCGCCACGGCGTGCAAAGCCGCTGTTGGCGCCAGGCTGAGTGTACGACCGATCAGAGCCAGCTGCGCAGAGCCGTCTGTTGCGGGTGCAGACCCCGCAGCAGGCAGTATCCTGGCCGGTGTCAAAATCGGAACCGCGCCACCGCGGATCGTGATTTCCTGCACCGCATTGTCAAAGGCCGGAACAAAATCGCTGCGGATCGTATAGGTCAACGGGAAGCTGGGTTGTTGTGGCCCCGCAGGTCGGGCACTGTCACGTGTGACAAAGGACAACGGTGGAAGGGCACCGGGTTGTGGCAGCGAAATCTGCGGCCCTGCTATGCCCAGAGCGGCCGCGATCATGCGCGCGCGCTGTTCGGCCTCTCCATACTCGCTGAGCAGATTAATGTAACCGCCGATCTCGGTGATATTGCGCGGGGCAGGGATGCGGGATGGGGCAATGTCGCCCGCGATGGCCAGCCTGTGGGCTATAACCTCTCGGGCGCGCTGTATCGCCGGAGAATTGGTGGTTTCAAGAATATTGATGATGGCCTCGGCAAGGCTTTCATCGATGCCCGGTTCGGGGGTTGCATTTGTGCTGGTGTCACTCATCGTCGTCCTCCGCAGGGGCGCTCAGGCCATTGAGGAAATCCAGTACGGATTGGCTGCCGGCCTTGGTTGCGCTGCCGTCATCTGCATCTGTATTGGCTTTGGTAAAGGCCCCGAAAAGCTTGGCCAGAAGCAAAGTGTTGGAAGGATTGGCCAGAGCCGCAGCACCACCGGGGAAATCCTTGAACAGGTTTTGAACGAAACCGGCCCGGTTGCCATCCGGTTGCCCGCCAATCAGCGCAGAAACTCCCGAAGCGTTCTTGGCGATATCCTCAAACCCCTTGAGCTTTGCGGCATTGTCGGCATCTGTCTTTTTCTTCTCGGCGGCCTGCTTTTTGGCTTCTTCCTCTTTGCGGGCCGCGGCGATCTCTTGCCCCTTGCCCGCAAGCTCAGTGGCCTTGCCGACAAGCTCTTTGGTCAGATCCGTCGCCGTGTCTATGGCCTTGTCCCGACCGGCGGCGACCGATTGCGTTTCAAGGGCCAGTTGCGCCTGCAACTCTTTCAGGCCCGTCAGATCGGCTCCCGCCCGTGCAAGATCAGGCGCGGCTTTGAGGATCTGAGCCAGTTGCGAAGTGGGCACAGCCTGGCCCGTGCCAATGTCGCCGCCTGCGATGGTGAGCGTGTTCGAAGGTTGATTGGCCGGCAGGTCTGATGGCGCACGGGTGCCAAAGATCGCATCGCTGTCCGCGGGCAGGACCGGCGTGTCGCCGACCGGGGGAGGCGTCGGGCTGTCCTGCCAGTTCCAGAAGCGGCGATGGTCGATCATCTCGCAGGAATTGCAGCGGCCCAGAACGGCCTCGCCCAACAGGCCCCTGGTCGGCAGCGAGATCGTGCGGCGCGGTGGCCGGAAGTCTTCGCGATGGAAGGCCAGCAGGCTGTCCTGAATGTCGCCGGTCCGCATCTCCATTCTGTCGGCCAGATCGGGCGGGATCGAAAAGGGCATGATCATCGCATTGCCGTAGAAGCCCAACACCTTGTTCTGGACCGTGCTGAGCAGCGATATCTCGCTTGAGGCGTCATCCAACCCGCCATCGGGCACGCCGATGGTGAAGCGTTCCAGCAGGATGGCCCGCTCCTCATCCGTCATACTGGCCCAGATCACGCGGGAATAACGAACGGTGTCGGCAACGATATGCTGATACATTTCTTCGATCCGCCGCAGATCACGACGTGACAGCACATCCGGCACTTCCTGTACGGAATAGGGCAGGGTCGCAGGCAAAGCCTGGAATGTGTTGTCGTCAACGATGGTCTGTGCGTCTTCATTCATGCGCGCTTCGAACTCGCTGATCATCGGCGCGCCGACCAGATCGTCGAAATCCGAGCCTGAAATCGTCGTGTGAAGGCTTCGGTTGATGTTGCGCGTGGCGCGATCCAGATCATCCGCATCTTCCAGGTTCGAGATATGTTCCCAAATGTTGAAGATGTTGATCGGGTCCGGGCCGGTATAGAATGAATAGGCAAAAGAGCCCGTCCGCCTGCGCAACTCGACGCGGGCGATGTCGGAACGTTCGACCGAGCGGGGCAAAGCCACGGATCCGGTATAAGTCCGCCGGTTGGTTGGATCACGGCGCGCGTCAGCCAGCCGAACCAGCAGGTTTTCGCGTGTCTCGGCAGGCAAGTCATGCAGGTTGTCGATGTCGATCGGCGATCCGGTCAGGGGCACTGGCCCAACGCGGTCGCCATCCTGCGTGAAGATCACCGCGGATATGTCATCATTGGGCATGAAAGTGCCCTGAGCCTCGAAGCTGACGATGTCCTGCGCGACACCCGGAGCATTCTGCGGTGTCGCGTCCTTGTCCGCGTAAAACTCTTCCAAAAGTTTGAGGGCGGTGCGGAACCTTCGGCGGTTTCGGAATACGCGGCGGAACACGTCTGCGTGGCGCAGGATCACCTTGTAGCGGCTCAGCAATCCGGACCGGCTGACATTGCCCGGCAGCTGATCGCCTTGCCCCAAACGGCGAAAGCGGATGAGCTGCATGGGAACGAAGACGACCAATTGTACGCCTTCGATCCGCGTTTCCAGGGAAAAGTCGCGCAGAACTTCGAACCATTGCATCGTCATTGCATGACAGTGGTTGCGGTTGGCCACGAATTTTGTTGTCGCCGTCCGCCGATCACTTGCGGTGGCTGTGCGAACGCTGGTTCGGGCCGAACTTCGCTTGACCGAAGCAGCCCGTTCCAGCGCGGCCGAGAATGTCTCGTGCGTGTCCGACAGAAAATCGCGTGACGTGTTCTGCGTGTTGGACGAACTGCCTGACGAGTTGGAGCTGGAACGCGCGCCGCTGAAACCGACCCCGCCCACTATGGCCCCGATGCCGCCGAACAGACCGCCACCAATGCCACCGGCCCCCCCGAAGCTTTTTGTGAACGCCTTGGTCGAGAAAGAGGATGTTCCCCGGATCACTTCGTCCAATGCGGTTTCGAATGTGCTGTCGAAAGAGGTATCGCGCGCCTCTTCGAATTCCTGTTGTTCCTCGAAGGTCAGGCTTTCGCGTTCGCGCACGGTCAGGGTTTCACGCTGTTCCGACACGACGATCCGTTGTTCCTCGCCCGGGGCAAGCGGCAGGGAATAGACCAGACGCCCCAATGACATTCCGGCGTGAACGGCGGTTGAACGCATCTTGGCGATATAGCCAAGCGCCAGGCTGGAAGCTTTTGGCACATCCTGCGGGCGCTGTTCCAGGTCTTCGAAAAAATCCTCGATATCAATGGGTTCGTCAATCGGTATCCGATCGCGGAAATCCCAGTCTCCGCCGTCATTGTTGAATGCGCTCAACAGTGTTTCGGCAGAAAGATTGGCCTGCGCAAAGGTGCCGCCCGGAATTGTCGTGACAAAGCGATTGCCGCCAACGGGGCGGGTGCGAACGATGTTTTTCGGCCCGACAAGCGGGTCGATCAGCCGATAAAGAACCGAATAACGCCGCCGCGAAACCGTGCCTCCTTCGGTTCGGTATTCCGAAGCGCAATCACCTTCGCCCAGCACGATGGGCGCCTGCGTGCCGGTAAAGTCGGATATGTTTTCTTCCGCATCCTCGGGATCCACCGGCAGAATATCGGCAAGCTCACCAAGGATCGAGCGCTGCAAAGGGAGGACGGTGCGATCCAGCACCACGAGGCCCAGTTCGCCATCCAATGCATCAATGCGCGGCACTGCTTCGGTCAGAGTGGTGTTCTGCCCGCGAATCCGCAATCTGAGGCCATTTTGCGGCAGGCGCAGATTGGGTAGATCCAGCGAAAACAGGCCCCGCGCATCCGTTACGGCGGCTTTTACAGCCCATGAAAAATCCCCGTTGTCGATGCCTTCACTGGCGGTAAAGGTTGGGCGCAGCGCTTCAACGATTACCCGCTCGGCAGGGGTGCCGTCGGGATTGATCAGTTCACCGCGCAGTTTCGGGGCAAGGGTTGGGACGACAGCGCCCAGAAACCCGTCGGCCAGATCCTTGCGTATGGTTTCAAGCTGACGAAAGACTGCACCGGTGGCCTGTACGCGCTGATCGACCAGATCGTTGATCACCTCGGCAGACAGGTCAATGCCGACACCACGGCGCAGCGCCTTGAGCTTCTCGGCTTCGACGCGCCTGTGATCGTCAAGGCTGTCAGCCGTAAAACCGGTCGATCCCGAGAGTTCCGCCGAGATCGTGGGATTGGGTCGAGAGGTCGGAAGGGACAGCGTAATGCGCGGGGGCTCACTGCTGGAGTCGGACATGAAGTCACCTCGTAGGAAAGCGCTGCAAGAAACTGAGTGCCGGGAAAATTCAAATCTCGAAAGTTGACCCAACGTAACATGTTTCGGGGATTCGCAAAAGAAACGCCCGGGCCCGCCTTTTCCGCGACGCGTTTCGAACGCGGGTACCAAAATGCCTTACAGCAAAGAATCTGGCGATTACTTCGTGAAACCGGTTGCCTTCAGCTTCTGCGCCAGCAGGCTCATTTGCTTGTAAATTTCACCTGCATCGCGGTGCCACGCCGCTACATCCGCGCCCTGCTGGGCAACGACCTCTGCGTCCCCTCTTGCCGCCGGACCGGTCAGGGCAGATTGCGGGCCAAGAAGGTCAACGTTTTCGACTGTGCTGCTCAACAAACCAGCGTTGAGCTTGCGGGCAGTTTCGTCCGGCACGCCGGCCTCGGCCCACGCTTCGCGGGCGATGGCCTGCAAGACAACGGCGAAGTTGTTCGATATCACAGCGGCTGCATGGTACAGGCTTTTGCTTTCAGACCGGATGGGAAAACAGGTGGCTCCCAATCCTTTCAGAAGCGGCTGAATGAACGCTATGGCGTCTTCGTCGCCTTCCAACCCGCACAGTGCCTCTTTGAATTGCGCGGCAGCGGCCTGTGGATCGGCGAAGGACAGGACGGGATGAACGCTGGCCAGCGACCATGAGAGGCTTCGCAACGGCGCCAGTTGCTCGGCAGGAAAATAGCCGCTGCAATGGAACGCCACTGAAGGCTTCCCGGTTTTTTCTTGGTTTTCGAACGCCTCTTTCAATTCGTGGGCCACCGCAGAAATTTGCGTGTCGGGCACCGAGAGGATCCACAGATCAGCTGGCCGCAAATCGGCATAGCTTGCGGCAACGCGCCCGGTTTTGGACAACTGGGCGGCTTCATTTGCCGACTGAAAGGATGTGCTCAGAATATCCTGGATCCGGCAGCCATCAGTGCCATCCAGAAGGCTGATCAGCGTTTTGCCGACCCGCCCGGCACCGACAACGTTTATTTTGATTTCAGTCATCTGGGCTCTCTGTTCCTGTCGTCTAGTCCGCCCCACGGTGGGACGAATAGAAAAACGCAATCGCTTGAGTTCTGTTTTTGACGTTCAGCTTCTCATAGATATTGGACAGGTGAAACTTGACCGTGTTGGTGGATATCTGAAGTTCCTTGGACAGTTCCCGGTTCGACATCCCCTGTGCCAGGGCCTCCAAAATGGCGCGTTCCTTGCGCGACAGGCTTTGAATCGGATCCTGTTTCATCTTCCGGACGTCGATGAACGGAAACACCATCTTGCCTGCTGCCACTTCGGCGCAGGTCTCAAGAAGGCCTTCGACCTCGCCCGAGCGGGCTGCAAATCCAGCGGCGCCCGCCTGCATCGCCAATCGCGGGACATCCCCAGAGGCATCGCCATAGATGACAAAGCGCGGCGCATCGGCCTGATCGCGCAGCACCTCGATCAGTTTGGCGGCGCCCAGGGCCGGAAGCGTCCAGTCCACGACGCCGACCTGTACGGGTATCCGCATCACCGTTCCCAGAAACCCTTCCGCCGTCGCCGATGTGGCGACCAGAGAGAATCGGGGATCACGTTCGAAAATTTCCGACATGGCCGAAAGCACCAGCGGGTTGCTGTCCGCAAGCATGATGTCGATGGGTTTGTCCGATGTCTCAACCATATGATTTTGCCCATATTTTATAAAAAACTATCCAAAAGAGTGGGGTAGATTTCGGTATACCGTCGTATTTTTGCCAAAACGGGTAGGAAAATACCCACACTATTAGCCATCCAAAAGCAGTAGTAAGTTACGTTGCGCCATCCGGCAAGCTCGCGTTTTCTGATCGGTATCTTGAACCATCAGGCCGCAATGCCCGGCCAACAGCCGAGGATGTCAGACCATGACCTTTCAGATTTTCCCTCCGCTCGAAATTCCCGAGACCCTTGCCGCAGGGCCGGGGCCGGGCAATACGGATGTGCGTGTCCTGAAAGCCTTCGCCGGCGCAGGGGTCGCCGATCACATGCAGGGCGATGTCCTCAGGGGCATGATCGAATGCAAGCACATGCTGCGGAAAATCTGGGGCACACGGAACGCTTACACTTTCGCTGTCGCGGGTACCGGCTGGAGCGCTCTGGACACCATGTTCTCGGCCATCATGCCCGGTGACAAGGTTGTGGCCTTCACCAACGGCACATTTTCGGGGATCGACGCGCTGACGCTGCGGATCAAGGCGGCAACGCCCGCCGAACACGCGGCCAGCCCGCTTGACCCGCAGGCGGCCAGTGTCTCGGTTGTCGAGGTTCCACATGGCCGGCCGGTGACGGCTGAACTGGTTGAAGCCGCTCTGGCCGAACACAAGCCGAAATGGGCCTTCATGGCGCATTGGGAAACCGGATCGGGCAGGGTGAACGATCTGCGCGGTTTCTCGGAGGCATGTGAACGTCATGGCGCCATGGGGCTGATCGATGCGGTCTCGTCACTGGGTGTCGAAGACTTTGCGATCGATGACTATCCGGGTGTGGCAGGCTGGGCATCCTGTCCGCAGAAAGGCCTGTGCTGCCTGCCGCTGACCTATGCCCCTGTCAGCTTTGCCGATGCTTATATCGAGGCGCTGAAATCCACAGGTGCTTATACCTATGTGCACAATCCGATCTTCGAGGCCCGCCACTGGGGCATCGTCGATGGGCAGGACGTGGAAAAGGGCACCTATCACCGGACCCATTCCGGATATGCGGTTGCGGCATTCCACGAGTCATTGCGCCTGACCTTGCAGGAAGGTCTGGCCAAGCGGTCGATGTCTTACCGGACGCATGAAAAGGTTCTTCGGGACGCGGTGACCGAGATGGGGTGCGAGGTCACCTCGGACATGCCCAGCCTGATCGTGCTCAACCTGCCTTCCGCGCTTTCTGGCCTCGAGATGGAACTGGTGCAGAACTGCCGCGCCCGCGGGTTTGGCATCTGGCCCACCTTGAGCGAACCGGTGCAGGTGCGCATCGGCATCCTCAATCAATTGAATCGCGAAGCCGTCAGTCGGATCGTGCGCCTGTTCGCCGAAGCCATTCGTGAGCTGGGCGGAGAGGTCGATCAAGACGCGATCGAAGCTCTGCTGGAAAGCCGTTACGGCACTTCAATAGCTGCTTAAACAGGAGCGCATCAGATGGATATCCACGAATACCAGGCGAAAGAAGTCCTTTCGAAATTCGGCGTCGACGTGCCCGCAGGCGCGCTTGCCTACAGTCCCGAACAGGCGGCCTACCGGGCGCGCGAACTGGGGGGCGACAAATGGATTGTCAAGGCGCAGGTCCATGCAGGCGGGCGCGGCAAGGCCGGAGGGGTCAAGCTCTGCAACAGCGAAAACGAAATCTACAAGGCTTGTGATGATCTGTTCGGTCGCAAACTGGTGACGCATCAGACAGGTCCTGAAGGCAAAGGCATCTATCGTGTCTACGTCGAAGCAGCAGTGCCGATTGACCGGGAAATCTACCTTGGCTTTGTTCTGGATCGCTCCAGCCAGCGGGTGATGATCGTCGCCTCGTCTGAAGGCGGGATGGAGATCGAAGATATCTCGGCCGACCGCCCCGACAGCATTGTCAGGTCCATCGTGGAACCGGCCGTCGGGCTTCAGGAGTTTCAGGCCCGTGAAATCGCCTTCAATCTTGGGGTTGAAGCCAAACTGATCCAGCAAATGGTGCGGACGTTGCAGGGCTGTTATGCCGCCTTCAGCAATCTTGACGCCACGATGGTTGAAATCAATCCGCTGGTCATCACCGGTGATGACCGGGTGCTGGCGCTGGATGCCAAGATGAGCTTTGACGACAACGCCCTGTTCCGCCACCCGCAGATTGCCGAACTGCGCGACAAGAGCCAGGAAGACCCGCGCGAAAGCCGCGCTGCGGATCGCGGGCTGTCTTATGTCGGGCTTGACGGCAACATCGGTTGCATCGTCAACGGGGCCGGTCTGGCGATGGCCACCATGGACACGATCAAGCTGGCAGGCGGCGAGCCTGCAAATTTCCTCGACATCGGCGGTGGCGCGTCGCCTGAACGGGTGGCCAAGGCGTTCCGGCTGGTCCTGTCGGATGACAATGTTCAGGCCATTCTGGTCAACATCTTCGCCGGTATCAACCGCTGCGACTGGGTGGCTGAAGGTGTCGTTCAGGCGTTGAAGGAACTTGACCTCGATATTCCTGTGGTCGTGCGGCTGGCCGGAACGAATGTCGAAGAAGGACAGAAGATCCTGGCCAAATCCGGACTGCCGATCATTCGCGCCACGACGCTGATGGAGGCGGCAGAACGCGCTGTGGGCGCGTGGAAAAACGACCTTACTCAGGGCACCAAAATGAGGGTTGTGTAATGAGCATTCTTCTCGATCGTGACACGCGTGTCATCGTGCAGGGCATCACTGGGCGCATGGCGCGGTTCCACACCAAGGACATGTTGAACTATGGCACGAACGTGGTGGGTGGCGTCGTGCCGGGCAAGGGTGGCGAAACCGTCGAAGGCGTTCCGGTCTTTGACACCGTCAAACAGGCCGTCGAAGCCACCGGCGCCGATGCCAGCCTGGTCTTTGTGCCGCCCCCGTTTGCGGCGGATTCCATCATGGAGGCCGCCGATGCGGGCATCCGCTATTGCGTCTGCATCACCGACGGCATTCCGGCACAGGACATGATCCGGGTAAAAAGGTACATGTACCGCTATCCGAAAGAAAAGCGCATGGTTCTGACCGGTCCGAACTGCGCCGGCACCATCTCGCCCGGCAAGGCGTTGTTGGGCATCATGCCGGGGCATATCTATCTTCCCGGACATGTAGGGATCATCGGCCGTTCGGGGACATTGGGATATGAGGCGGCGGCCCAGTTGAAAGAGCGCGGAATCGGCGTTTCGACCAGTGTCGGAATCGGGGGCGACCCGATCAACGGATCGTCCTTCAAGGACATCCTTCAGCGGTTTGAAGACGACGAAGACACGCATGTCATCGCCATGATCGGCGAAATCGGAGGCCCGCAAGAGGCGGAAGCCGCCGAATACATCCGCGACCACATCTCCAAACCCGTGATCGCCTATGTCGCCGGCCTGACCGCTCCGAAAGGCCGTACCATGGGGCACGCGGGCGCGATCATCTCGGCCTTCGGCGAAAGCGCCAGCGAAAAGGTCGAGATCCTGTCCGCCGCGGGTGTCACCGTGGCCGAAAACCCTGCCGTGATCGGTGAGACGATCGCCCGCGTGATGGAGGCTGCGTGATGGTCAAACCTTCGGTTCTGGTTACCCGTCGCTGGCCTGCTGCCGTCGAGGCGCAGCTGGCCGAGAACTACAACACCGTATTGAACACCGGCGACAAACCCATGTCCCCGGCTGAAATCCGGCAAGCGTTGAAATCCTATGACGCCGTGCTGCCCACCGTAACGGACACGCTGAGCGCCGAGGCACTGGATGTGCCGGGTGTGCAGACGAAAATCCTTGCCAATTACGGCGTCGGCTACAGCCATATCTGTGAGCCGTCGGCACGCGAGTTGGGTATGACCGTGACCAACACGCCCGATGTTCTGTCCGAGTGCACCGCCGATATCGCCATGACGCTGCTTTTGATGGTGGCGCGTCGGGCGGGTGAGGGCGAACGCGAGCTGCGTGCAGGTCAGTGGACGGGATGGCGGCCCACGCATCTGGTCGGGACCAAGGTCAGCGGCAAGACACTGGGCATCATCGGATATGGCCGCATCGGACAGGAGATGGCCCGCCGTGCGCATCACGGGTTCGGCATGGACGTGCTGGTTTGCAACCGTAGCGCCGTATCGCCCGATGTTCTCGCCGAATGCAACGCAAGACAGGTGGCTACCATTGATGACCTGCTGCCGCAATGTGACTTCGTTTCACTGCACTGTCCGGGCGGCGCAGCCAACCGCCATCTGATCAATTCGCGCAGACTTGGCCTGATGAAGCCTGACGCATTTCTGATCAACACCGCACGGGGCGAAGTGATTGATGAATGGGCGCTGATCCAGGCGTTGATGTTCGACATGATCGGCGGCGCTGCATTGGATGTATTCGATGGTGAGCCGCGGGTCAGCCCGGACCTGTTGCAATGCGACAACCTCGTCATGCTGCCGCATCTGGGCAGCGCAACCCGCGAAGCGCGCGAGGCGATGGGGTTTCGGGTTCTCGACAACCTGAGCGATTTCTTCGAAGGCCGCGAACCTCGGGACCGCGTGATCTGAGGCCACCTTCAAACATCACGCAATGGCGTCCAACGCAGCCGTGGCTGCGTTGCGTTCCTCAATTAGGAGATATGACCAGTGAATGCCCCGCACCGTTCAGACGGATTTTTCACCCAGTCCCTTGCTGATCGTGATCCCGAGCTTTTTGGCTCGATC
>NZ_WQDM01000015.1:0-39951 GCF_013033125.1 Ruegeria sp. HKCCA4008 | reverse complement strand
TACCGCCCGCCAGCGCCCGAAACCATCATCCCGATGGATCACAGGCCGATGATGCACTAACAATCAACTTGGACCAGTCAGTTGAGGCTGCTCAGTGGGATCGCTTCTCGGCCATTGGAAACCACTCGTTCCGCGAAACTGTTCCAAGCGTCCAAGGAATAGTTGAAGTTTTGGATTCCCGGGCCGTGCGCCTTCTTTCCGGTCTCCACGGTTGTACAGCTATGTCGAGGTTCTTGTAGGCATGATCGTTTCGGCGTCAGCAGCTTATTGTCACGGTCGGACCGTCGAGTTCAAGTCGTTGTTTGTCTCCCGTCAGCCAAGCAGCTAGTTTCTGTGCGACCAGATCGACTTGATCTGATCTTCGCAGTGCACATTCCCAAACCGTTGCGACTCGCCAACCATCCTTCAGCAGCATGCTGAGTGCGGTTCTGTCTCTAGCTAGGTTGGCGTTGAACTTGGCCTGCCAGAATTCCACGCGCGTCGATGGTGTGGTGGCATAACGACATCCCTCATGCCGATGCCAAAAACAACCATGCACAAAGATTACCGAATTGTACTTGGGGAGGACGATATCTGGCCGACCGTAAACCTTGCTGGAGTGCAGCCGATAACGAAAACCGCGCGCGTGCAGGGCTCGCCTGAGAACGAGCTCGGGCTTTGTGTTCTTTCCCTTGATCCCCGACATCATTCGGGAGCGGGTAGACTTGTCTACAACATCAACCACGTTCGGACTGGCCTTCATCTATGAACCTTGTATACACCGACTGATTGTTTGTCGTCAGGAGCCTGAATTGCCAGCCACTTTCGGAATCGTCGATCTGTTTGCTGGTCCGGGAGGGCTTGGCGAGGGATTTGCGTCTCTTGCTGAGCGCGGCCATGCACCATTCCGTATCGGTATCTCGGTGGAGAAGGAGACTTCGGCCCATTGGACACTCAGACTTCGCGCGTTCTTGCGTGAATACCATGAACGTCATGGCTATCTTCCCAACGAGTTCATCGATTTTCATTCAGGGGACAGCCTCGAGCCTGATTGGAAGAACGTCGATGCCGAAGCGTGGCGAGCTGCGGAGACGGAAGCTCGTGCGCTTGAGCTCGGTACGGATGCTGCAGCCAACGCGATCGATGGCGCCATTCGCGAACTGAAGGCGAAGTACGACGACACCATCCTGATCGGCGGTCCGCCATGCCAAGCCTATTCTTTGGTGGGACGGGCTCGATCGAAAGGTAAGGTGGGTTACGTGCCGGAGGAAGATGAGCGACACTATCTCTTCCGCGAGTACATTCGTGTTCTGAACAAGCTTCGCCCCGCCGCATTCGTGATGGAGAACGTGAAGGGAATGCTTTCCTCAACGGTCGAAAGCCGTTTGGTGTTCGAAATGTTGATGGAAGACCTGTCTTCCTTGGGTACAGGTCGCGGACATCAATATGAGCTCTTTGCGATAAAGATTGATGACGGGGTTGTCGCATTGAAGCAGGCAGCGCTGCCTTCGGATTTCATCGTACGCGCAGAGAAGTTCGGGATTCCGCAGAGACGCCACCGTGTCATCATCATCGGAATCCGTTCGGATTTGGCAAGCGGGGCGACCGACGCCTTAATCCCAATCAGGAGCTTAGATCGAACCGTAAGTGACGTAATCGGCACGATGCCCTCCCTTCGTAGTGGCATTAGTCGCGGGATGGACGACCCGAAGACGTGGCGACGGGATGTGGTGGATGCCGCAAGGCAACTGGCCGGCCTGCATACCGGGAAGGAAAATGGTTCGCTGCGCAAGGCGTTCACTACAGTTGCAAGGGAACTCAAGAAGACAGCCCCAGCAAACAGGTCGAGCTCCAGTCTTCCTGAAGGTTACGGCGCATCGAATGATGAACTGCTTCGCTGGTTGGAACGACCCGAATTGCGCGCGGTTTCACAACACGAAACCCGTGGGCACATGACGTCGGACCTTGGCCGATACCTGTACGCATCCGTGTTCGGTAGCGTCCGCGGTTACAGCCCGAAGGCTGCCGACTTTCCCTCCGCAATTAGCCCGGATCATCGCAGTTGGTCGACAGGTGCCTTCAACGATCGCTTTAGAGTGCAACTGGCTGACCAGGCAGCGACGACGATCACAAGCCACATCTCGAAAGACGGTCACTACTTCATTCACCCCGATCCGATACAATGCCGAAGCTTGACGGTGCGCGAAGCCGCACGCCTGCAGACGTTTCCTGACGACTATCTGTTTCTTGGAAATCGAACACAGCAATACGTCCAGGTAGGCAATGCAGTTCCTCCCTTCCTTGCGCAGAAGATTGCAGCGCTAATAAATACTGTGCTCACGTAAACATCCGCTTGAATTCATATCTTGGCACATTGAACTCGGGTCAGTATCCCATTCATATTGAAGAATGCATCCCCTCAAAAAATCAGGGAGTCCGCTCCTGACTCGTCCATGATGACCTGGCTCTCGTTCCTGCTCTTCAAGCGCAAGGCAAGCTGCGTTGGCAGCTTCGATCACGGGTTGGCATTGATTGTTTGATCGTTGTAGCGGCCGGAAGATACGGACACTTCAATGCGCTGATTCTGACGATTGGCCTAGTTTTGATTTATGGTGCATTTCCATATCGCGAAGAAGCTGTCCAATCGGCGCGTTTTGAAAGCCATTGAATTTTAGATGGCGCATGCCGTTTTCTTCTGTCTTTTCCCAAATGGTGAACAAGCACCACATTAATGCTCTTCGGTGGCGATCTATCGTGACTGCGCTTAGCTTAGAAAGCTGATCAACAATAATCGCAGCACGATGTGCCGGAATTCGTTCAAAGAATCTAAGGTCGCGACCAAAGAACAAGTCATTCAGCGGCCTTAACTGGGTCGAGTTTTCACTTACAGCCCGCGGCCAAGACACATCTGCCGAGGCGTTCAAAGCCTGCAGCAATGCACCACCAGTGACTTCAGTACTCATTACATGGACGCTCGCATCACTATCACGCGTCATCTCGGGAGGACGTGGGCCACAATACCATTCGTCACTCGACAACGACCGGAGGAACCGACTTGCTTGCTGAAGTGTTCCGCTCCCAAATGCTGCATAGCGGATTTGTTCGTACAGTCGAGCGCGCTTGGATAGATCATCCATCAGCCACCCGCCTAGAATGAACGGAGCAAGTGCCGTAGCCCCATTTCGGATACCACAGATTCTTGCAAATTCAGTCCACTTGGACGGAAACGGTACCACTCGTTCGCCTGTTTCGGTGGCACCCTGGGCGTACTCTATCATGTCATAGACTAGCATGTCGGAACGTTCGTCGGGCATGGAAATTCAAACCCTATAGCGCGTATTCAGACAGGTCATGTCCAAGTTCCCGCAGACGTTTGTCGAGTTGCTCCATCGAACGCAGATCTGATCGTCCCAGGGGCGAGCCTCTTCCGATCTTCCGCAATGCCGCCGAGGACTTGGGCGACAGAATACGATGTCTCTTGGCAAGTGTTTCGACTTCACCTGCGCGGCCCATGAGTTGCATCAGGAGCGACTCGAACTCGATCGAACGGTCGGTTCGTTTCGCGGCAACAGCTGACTTTGCTTCGCTCTTTACCTCTTGCTCAAGCACGGAAAACACGGACACATCCTCTGGTACCGTCAGTTCGGCAGATTTGACCCGCGCCCAACAGGCTTGTTGCTTGGCATACTCACTGATGTTGCGGACTTCCTCGGGCGGGGATTTCAGCAATTGGGCGATCTGAGGGGCGATGTCCTCCAGCGCCATTCGGAGATCATCTCCGACACTCTGCGACTTCCATACCTGTACGAGATCGATCTGGCTCGAGTGCTTGGAGGCCAAGTGGTTCACCAGCCAAGCCACTGTATATGTAACGATGTTTGCCTTGTATCCGCGATCCTGCTTGTACCAGTCGGAGAGGCCAACCATGCGGTCGGTCCAGCGGAATACAATCGCCTTGGCGATAGCCCTCTTGAAGTAATCGTCGTTGAACCGATCCGGGTTTGCATCCCAGGACTTTCCGACACCTTCGGCAAATGACAGGAAACACTTCTGTGCCCCGGTGCTTACGACATGCGGTTTGCAATCGAACGTTGCCTGGTACTTTGCCAGATCGGTTTTCTGAAGGGTCTGGTCCTTGGGGAACTCGGCCTCGAATTTCTTGCGAGACGATGCATTTCCATAGGCCAGCCGGTCCTTGTATTGGCCACGGGCACGTTCGTAGAACCACTTGGTTGAGGCAAGAGAACCGGCTTTCGGTGGTGCTGACACGCGTCGCGATATCTTCTCGAGTTCGACATGAAACGGATGGCTGGAGAAGAAGTCGGTTTCGCTGATACGGTTCTGAGTATTCGCAAAGCGCGAGATCTGCGGAACCACCTCCTCGATGCTGTTCGGCTCGACGACAGAGAGTTTCATCTGCACAAAGACAGAACCCAGATCGCTGTCATTTCTATCCTTCGAATAGAGAATTGAAGCCGTAGTTTGTCCCCCGTTAACAATCTGCAGATCCTTGATGGACCTGATGCCGAGAGTTCCGTCATCAAGCTGCGAAAGCTCGACGTCTCGTGCCGTCGCCGTCAAACCATTGTTGAAGGCGAAGAACATCTCAGGAGACTTTTCAATGGTCTGGATAATCCCTTTGTTGACCTTGGTCCTCGCCTGGAGAAATGTCCGTACGTTCTGCTCAAGAAGCCGAGCGCCGTACAAACCGTAGATTGATGCGAGCAGCTCACCCGGCATGACAACCAGATACGACTGGTATTCACTGCCGCCCACATGGGCCTTGAGGCAAGGCAAGGGCGCCCCGTTCAGATCTGCAATATCGATCTCAATCGGTTCTGGACCACCGTGTGATTTCAGGATCTCGGCGTATCTGCCGAAGTCAAAAAGGTTGTAGGTGATCGGGCGCTCGAGAACCGTGCTTGCCTCGACAGACCTTCTCATCGAGATCCTTGCGTTGGTAAACAGAACGGCGCGGATCCTCTTGATCCTCGTCCTGTTCACGTGGATTGGATACGCAGCCTGAAATGCAGGACTTGTTTCCTCAAGGCTGTTCAGAAATTCCGCCTGCATCGCTTGCTCGACAAAGCGCTGCACTTGCAGGAATGACCTGGCGACTGCTTCGGCATTGATCGTTTCTGGAGTGTCGCTGCCCCTGAAGTCGCAGACCGCAAGGTGGAGCTCGCCTCTGTCCAGATCCAGGGCAAAACCGTCTATCCGATAGCCACCGCGTCCATCTCTCCGCGCGGGTGCATAGGTAAGATCCCCGCAATCGCCATTCTCGGACGCTACTTCGGAGAAGTATTCGAAAAACACGGTCTCCTGCGCTTCGCCAGATACCTCTGCTTCGCGAAGGATGTCTTCACGAAGCTCGGTGTATGTCGCTTCGAACTCACTCTGTTCCATCGTAAATTTTTCCCAAGGCTTCTTCATGTCCCAGTTCGAAAGGCCCGCACGCCGCGACTTCGACGGCATACGATACACCAGTCACTCCTTGGGGGAGTTTTTCGGGTGTGATCCTCGGGAACCCAGGACGGATGTCATAAAAGGATCTTCCAACAGAAGACCATGCGGTTTCATCGTATTCCGGCCGTTCGATCCACCCAGCTTCCACAAGAGCTGCACCAAAAAGATCAACGGCTTCTGGCGACCGCGTTCCAAGTACCTGCGCTATCTCGGCGACCAGCTCATTCAGTGTACATTTAGGACTTCCGGCGCTATCGGCCGGACTTACGATCTGATGCACCACCGTTATCGAACAGGAACGAGTATCCAGTTGTTCCGCCGAAGAGATCTTCAATCGCTTGTCGGCAGTACTCAGCTGGGTCTTGACCTCGACAATCTGCGTACCGACAACGAAGTCCTGTTCGTCTCCATATGGTCCACGCCAGGAATTCACTGCATCAACCGGGTGGAGTCTTTCGAGTGCATAGTCCCTGAGGAAGAGAAGCTCTCCGACCAGACCGATAATCTGGTTCCTTGACAGGAGCTTGTCGCGCCTTCTGCGAAGCAGCTCGAACCAACGGATCAGGCGGTTTGCGACGATGATGATCCCGCGACCGCTTTCGCCATCTCCGAGCTGCCTCGTCGCGTCAAGGAGATTTCGACAGAGCGCGCCGAACACGTCCTTCTGATCTGGATCCTTGAGAGTAAGCGATAGCCGGCAATCTGCTTGCCCAGTCCGAACAACGCCGACGTCGATCTCGGAGAATTCGGGAAGCGTCGGTACATCGTCGACGGAAACTTGTCCCTCGATGGAGAAGACGTACCGTCCGTAGAAATCCCTACCTCGAAAGAACGCGAGCGGATGCTTGGGATCAGCGCGCATCTCTGAATTGTACCCGGGATGATCCGGCCGGGCGATGTCGGACCAGGGATCAGACATAGTCACCCTCCGCAATCGCGTCTTCGTCGTCGTCGGGTTCCGCGGAGAGCAGGTCAAGTTGCTTCCGGTAGACCTGGTTGACCTGGTAGGTCCGGGTCACAGGTTCTTTGGAGGTACCCGGGAGGCAGAAGCTCAGCGAAACAACGGGATCGGTCAGATCGAGCTTATCGTGCGGCGGTTCTCCGTCCCTTAGCTCTGCAAGTTCTCCATTTGTGCTGAACACGTGAATTAGGAGCAGCGGCCTATCTCTTTCCATGCAGTACTTCGTGTCGCCTTTGTGATTACCGGCCTGTTCGGCGGCTGAGATTTGCTCTTGGGTGAGAAAGAGTTTTGCATCTGCTGGGTCAGCCACGCGGTTCCTCCCCCCGTACACACGATAGGTGTTTCCACGGGCATGCCCCTTTTCTCTTTCCCGGATCGAGATGCCGAGACTGAAGGGGTCCTTGCAAGAATTTGCCTTTCGGGCGCTGCGACCCGGAATTGCCACGTCCCACTCGCCGAGTTTCTCGTCGAGCCTGTCTCGGACATAGTCCGCGAGGAGGGAAGAGTCCCCACTGATCCTCGAGAGATCCCCGTGCTGTGCAGGAAACTGGAACGAACTCATCAGGCGTAGAATTTCCTGCCCGGGTATCCCTTGCCAACCCGCAGATGGCATAGTCTTTCCCGATTTGCCGGCGGGCTTGCGTTCCGGTTCTCCCAGTCCGCTCAGGAAGTTCCGCAACAACTCGACATTGGACCTATTGATATCGCGGTCATTGAAGAGGACGTGACCCTCGACGTGCCGACCGGAGTAGTCTTGCGCGATTGTCATGGTCTTGGCCGAACGCATCTTGTTGGCGGCAGTTATACGGATCGCGGTCGGGCTTTGGCGCACCCTCAAGCCGAAGTCGGAGGGCGTGGCCTTGATCTCCTGCATTCGCTTTACTTCGCTCCGAAGCTCTTCGATGGCTTCGTTTATGTAGAGGTAGTGTTCATACGACACTTCCGGCAGGTAGACGCGACAGAGATCCTCGTATCCGGGCCGGTAACCGAACCAGCGAGCCATCTGCATCAGCGTGTCGGAAGCGGCCGTGTTTCGAAGGATGTAGGAGACAGTGAGGCCCTCCAATGTGAGACCTCTCGAGAGAGCCAACCCGCCGATTGCAATCACATGCAGGCCTTCATCTTTGTAGTTGGAGTAGTCGAGGCCGCCTCCTCTCATGTTGACGGTTGCGGTCACGATCGATTTGAGACCGCCATGCAGTACTCCGAGCACCTCATCAAACGTGAATTCAGTTCCCGAAAACTCGTTTTCAAAGTCCTCGCAAAGATCTTGGATTACGGGGTCCTTCAGGGCGTCATCGCCCAGCCCGGCACTGACGGATACCGCAGACTTGAGATCTTCAAGATACTTATACGCGAGACCCTGAACCGCTTCCTGAATGTCGTTGAAGCGACTCACATTGATCATCATGGTACAGTGCTTTGAACCGTCGCCTCGGAGGATCCGAAGCGCCCTCGTCAGAACGAAGACACGGATCGCGCGAAGGAGAGATGGCGGCAGGACATCTGGCGCCTCGTGACGCTTGTGCTTCAATGGCAAGATGTCGCGATAATCTCCGACTATCCGCACCATTGGGTCATGAAGATCGCCGTCTTCGTCGAAGACCCGTGTCGCACCCACGTAATTGGATGGAGGATCCAGTGCCTTGATGAAGTCCCTAGGGAAGAGATCGTCACCGAGCATCGAGTGCTCAGTTTCGGGATCGATAAAGATGTTGGCAAACGGCGTGGCTGTATAGCCCACATAGGATGATCGATCGAACAAAGAGAGTACTTCTCGCATCACACCGTTGATTGCGGTCACGCGTCCAGGATCCTTCTGCGTGTTCACCGAAGCATTGTCGGCCTCGTCGTCGATCAACAAGAGTGGCTCGCTGATACTTTCGCCGTGGTTTTCATGACTCAGCCAATCGCGCAGCAGGCGAAGTGTCGTAAGGTTCTTCTTCACAACGAAGATGATTGGTTCGTTCAGGGCAGAGAGGCTTACACCGTAGGTAGAAGCAGCTTCTGTTCGGAAATCCTTGTCCCGCGAGGTACCGCGAGCAGGAAACCGTTTCTCTGATGCATACTGAACGATTGGCATCGGCTCGGTCACCACCTGCCCAAACACCGATTTCCGACCAATGAAGTATTCGTCCAGACGCTCTTGTGTTTGGGATCGAAGAGTATTGGTTAGCCCAGCGAGCAGGATAACTATCTTGTAGCCTGCATCGGCCGCCTTGCAGATGAGCGCGGAATAGTTGGTGGTCTTGCCTGACTGAACATGTCCTATGACCATGCCGCGCCGGTTCCACGGATCAGATTCTGCCGGGTCACCGCAATATCCGAGAACCTCGTTGGACACTCTGTCGAGAGTAGCCACCACTTGTGGCGGAAGCATTCCGCGATCGAGGTAGTACCTCTTGAGGCGCTCCCAGTAAAAGAAATTGATGTCCTTCTGTCGCCTCGGAAGCCATTCGCGGAACTGCGTAGAGACTGTCGCACCATTTCTTTGGAGAACCGAGTAGCTCGCTTCCAGCTCCTTGACGAGCTCTTCGAGCTTCTTCTTTGCGAGTACGTTGGCAAATGGGCTTTCGAGCACAACGGCGTTTATGGTGCCACTTGGTAGAGGCTTGCCGTACGCGAGATGTTCCGCGAAATCAGCATCGATCTTTTGCCGGAAGTAGGCCAATTCCGCATTAAGGTTGTTCATCGAACCAGCCTTTCTTCTCAAGATAACTCTGCACAAGGGGCCAGTTGGAGGCGAACGGATCGGTACTCCGAAGTAGCTCGGCCAAGTCGTTGAAGCTTCCGTCGGCCTCAATGAGCATGCTGGGAACCGCAGCCTCCAGAAGCTCTATGAAGCGCCCGGGGTCGGCCTCGGTCTGGTTGAGGCTGTCCATGTCTTTTACGGCATCGTTCCCGAATGCAGCGACTGGAAACGTCTGCTCGATTGCCTTGATTGCAGCTCGCGCAAAATCCTGTCCCTCCCCATCGACAGTCTTCAACAACTGAGAGATCAACGGGTGTTCGCGGTTGATTTCGTACCTAACCTCTCCTTGGCGGGCGTATCGGTTCCAGACGCTGACCGTGCCGGGCTGATCGATTTTTCCACCCTTGCTCCGGAAGACCCTCGAAGACTTTCCCTTGAGACCATCGACGATCTGCTTCAATCGGTTTCGTAGTGCGGCCGGAAGCTGTGCGTCTGACTTGTCGATTGTTATCTTCCACATGTCGTCGAGCGTGTTTGGTATGTCGACGCCGATTCGAACAAGCTGCGATAGTTCGCCGTACTTGGCGAGCCGGAACCACGTCCCATGGATGATCAGACGGTGATTGCGGTAAACGTAGAAACCCTGGTTGCGCAGAAATCCCTCTTCACCACCAAGTCTCTCGTGATCGGTGAGTTTGAGCTTCGAGAAGTGCGGCAGGATGAACGGTGAGATTTCCACGTTCTGGTCACCCACCTTGAGCGGTTCGACAGGGATCGCCTGAGTTGCATTGTGCGCCCGGTAGAAAGGATCCGCAGCCTCGATCGGCGTTCCGTTCATGCGGATGGCAAGTTTCTTCCCATGCACTTCGCCGGAAAGGAACTTGTGGAAGATCAGTGCAAGCCTGCTGCGGGCATGACTCACGACTTGGTTGAAATGCTGATGCGAGATCTGCCCAGCTTCCGAGAGACGGTCGCAGTTTTGCCAAATGATCTCTGTGCCGAACCGCTCCGTTATTTCCGTCGAACTGGTCTCAGAGAGGTCAAGGTCCGAAAGGACACCCATTCGAAATTCGTCGATATCGTCGAGATCCCAGCGCGCACCAAAGGTTCCGGCAGCGGTGTTTGAGATAACTGTCAGGCGCTTGCATTGAGAGAAGGAAGCAGACTTCATTCCCCAACCAAACCGCCCGAGATCGTCGGGCGATCTATCCGCAATAGGATTCGAGCTGGCCGGCCGCATCGCCAGGTGCAGTGCAGCCTCATCCATTCCCAACCCGTCATCGATGACTCGGACCTCGGGATCTCCATCATTGAACAGGCAACGGATCTCGATCCTCTTGGCCTTTGCGGTAATGCTGTTGTCAATAAGGTCGGCGAGGGCAGCCGCGAGGTCGTAGTTTCCAAAACTACGCGCAGACATCATCAGGGCCGAGGCGTCGGGAGGATTGTGAACAAAGTCCATCTGTCTGCTCTCTTGGCTTGACGATACCTTAGACCCGATGCCAACAATCCGTGTCGGCTCAAAATCGGAGGAGTGCGCTTTTCCGTTTGCCAGCAATGTTTCCGCCTTTCGCCCAAGGATTGCAATGACAGACCCATGTTCAAGTGTTGCGCCGGGGTCCCTCGGCTGCAATGGAGATGGTGGCTCCTTGTGCGAAATACTTTGGAAAAGCTGCCAGATTCATGCTTTTTTTGGACAATCCGTGCCGAAATCTGACGGTCAGCTCGGGATGCCGCTTGGTGGATCACCTGTTGGCGTGATCTTGAGACTCTCACGAGCACAGACTGACGCGCACCGAGGGATCGGTGTGGCTTGATCTGATCGCGCCAAAAGGGCGAGTCGCAATCATGGCTTGGGGTCGGGGGGCACAGTGCATTGCCTTGAGGTCTGCTTGTGCTCGGTGCGTATCTGCATTCATCCGCGGGCGGACTGGCAGCCGAACCACGGGGTGCGTGCGACATCCCGTCGACTGGGTTGCGTGGTAACGGGCCGGGTTTTGTTTTTCGGCGGGGGGGCACGACTTGGTGGGTGGGTGTCAGACTCGGTCGGGATGGTGGTTCAAAATGTAAACGCCTGACCCTCATGAGTAGGCTCAGAGGGACAATTGACTATCGATCCGTCCAGCATCTTGTCACTCGCTCGTCACTCTAGCGTCACTCTTGTCACTCGACCTCGCAGCGAGTGGCGCCTGGCACAACAATACCCATTGTGTTCAGTTGATGGGCGTGCGATCCTCGTTTCGTCAATGAAACAAGGGGCTTGCTTAGCTGCCATGCCAACGTGAATTGACAGACAAGAGGGCGAGAATTGCTTGCCGGAATGGTAGAGCACTGTCTTCGGGAGGCAGGGGTCGGAGGTTCGAATCCTCTCACTCCGACCAATAAAACAAGGCGCCCAAGGGTGCTTTTTTGCTTTCAGCGTATTTCCCGCAACGATTCCCGCAACGTTTCGCGGGTTGTTTTTGCTCAATTCATCCCAACCGGCAGAAATCTACCACAGCAGGGGACCCTGATATCTTCTAGCCCCTAGTAACCGCAGCTTTCTTGGGCGCATCCAGGCTTTAGGAACGGTAGAAATTCTACGGGGTTTCGCGCAAGATCGCAGAAAAGGCAGTGGCGTTTTCCGGGGTCATGCCGCGCATGCCCAAGCTAAAAAAATCGCCGAAGGCGACGGACGGAAGATCCAGCACGTTTGGATCGAGGAAGAGACCCAGACAATCAAAAACACCAACTTTGTAGTACATTCGATGTTCCAACCCTTTGCCGCCCGCGAAAGTAACCTCATCACAGGGCTACAACAGGGCTTTGGCGCGGCCACGGCGGAACGGATTGTCGACACACTGCGCAGCCAGAGCTCCGAAATTCGGCCGGTGGTGCCTCCTCAATGCGCTGTCACGAATGCGCAGCGTTCAAGTGTTCGTTTCTAGTCGAATGCTTTTGAGGGATTTTTGCATGGCAACAATAAGCGCATCTCGCTCGGCCGCGAGTGTCTGCGGGGATCGACCGTTTGCTTCTTCGTTTATGCCCTGAACCAACGTTTCGATAACGTCGTCGTTCAAGTATGGCTGACCCAACCCGTCCCACCATCCGTTAAACGTATCCCGGAAGTGATCGCAAAAGGCGCGCAGACCGCCCTCTCCCGCGCCTAGATTGAACAACATCGTCGGCCCCATCGCCGCCCATCGCAGACCGGGGCCCGCCCACATGGCCTTGTCAATGTCTTCGACCGAAGCAACGCCCTCGACAGCCATATAGACCGCTTCGCGCCAGACGGCTGCCTGAAGGCGGTTCGCCACATGGCCAGGCATGCCTTTCCTGATGCGGATCGTGACCTTGCCTATGTCGTGATAAAACGCTTCGGCTCGTTCGAGAACGCCATCACCTGTTTGCGCGTTCGCGGTGAGCTCCACCAACGGGATCAGATGAGGCGGGTTGAACGGGTGTCCGAGGATGAAAGGCGCGGGGTCTTGCCAGCCAGCTTGCAAAGCCGCCAGTGTCATGCCTGATGTGGAACTGGAAACGATCGCATCCTCGCTCAGGGCTGGTTCGACTTCAGAATAGAGTGCGTGTTTGATCGCTTCTCTTTCTGGAACATTCTCCTGCACGAAGTCCGCACCATCGACCGCAGATGCTGCTGTTTCTGCAAACGCCAATGCGTTCGGAGAGGCTCTGTCGGTCAGGCCGAGTTCTTCAAGCGTGGGCCAAGCTGTTTCAATGAAAGCGCGGGTTTGCTCTTCAGAGTTTGGTGCCGGGTCATAGACAGTAACTGATCGACCAGCCGCGAGAAACAGCGCAGCCCAGCTTGCACCAATAACGCCAGCACCAAGAATTGCAGTATGTGAGATCCCCGACATCAGAACACTCCGGGGTTGAGTGGCGACGCGGCCGTCATGCCCCCGTCGACGGTAAAGAACTGACCGGTTGCGAAGCTTGCCTCGTCAGAGGCGAGCCAGACAGCCATGGATGCAATATCATCCGGCTCGCCAAACCGACGAACGGGATGACGGGCCAGTGCGTCTTGCCTTGCTGCGACAGGATCCTTTGCAAGTTCGAACGCGGCCTCAAGCATGCCGGTATTGATCCATCCCGGACAAATCGCATTGCACCGCAGGCTTGGGCCATGATCCACGGCGATAGATCGCGTGAGCCCATGCACGAAAGCTTTGGACGCATTGTAGAGAGCCATCGAAGGGTCCGCGACCTTGCCAGAGATTGAGCCGATATTGATGATGCTCCCGCCGGATTTCATAGTCGGAATAAAGGCACGGCAGCAGTTGAACACCCCTCGACAGTTGGCGCCGATCACTAGATCCCAATCCGCGTCGGTGCTTTCCGTCACTGACTTTTCCACCTGGACCCCGGCATTGTTGACGAGAATGTCCAACGCACCCACAGCCTCGGCTACCATTTGGACGTTCACCGGATCACTGACGTCCAGATCGTGCCATTCACAGGGCAGGCCGTCAGGGGCTCCACCCCGCCCGCAGGTCACCACCTCGGCGCCTTCCTTCAGGAAAGCACCGACGATGGCGCGTCCAATTCCCTGGCGCCCGCCAGTAACAAACGCTTTTTTTCCTGCAAGCCGCATCAGTGCGCCACCATCACATGACGGATCGACGTATAGGCGTCGAGCGCATAGACGCTCATATCACAGCCCGTGCCGGAGCCTTTCATCGCGGCCCAAGGCATTTCAGGTGTGCCGACACCATGCGTATTGACCCATGTGAACCCGTAGCGCAGGCGAGATGAAATCGACATTGCCCGTCCCACGTCAGTCGTCCAGACCGAGGATGCCAGTCCGTATCGACCTGAATTCGCCACTTTTACGGCATGATCCGCGTCCGAGAAACGGGAAAGCGTCACAACGGGCCCAAAGACCTCATCCGTTGCGATCTCTGCTGAATTGTCGACGTTTGCTAACACCGTCGGTTGATAGAAGAACCCGTTTCCATCTCCGCTTGCGCCACCTGTGACGATCTCGCATCCAGGGCGTGCGCGGTCGACAAAGGCGGAAACGCGGTCGTGCTGAGCTGCGGAAACCATCGGACCCATTTCGGTGCCCTCAGCCTTGGGCGCGCCAACTTTAATTTCTTTTACTTGCGCTTCGACCATGGCGGCGAATTTTTCATACACACTGTCCTGGACCAGGATCCGGCACGGTTGCGCACAATCCTGCCCGGCATTGAAAAAGCTCCCATAGCGGATCGTTTCGGCCACAGCGCCCAGGTCGGCATCATCAAAAACAATGACGGGGGCCTTGCCACCCAGTTCCAGATGCACATGGCGGATTTGCTCGCTGGCGGCGCGCATGGCGGCCATGCCGGTGGCCGGAGACCCCGTGACGGTGATCGCTTCCATTTGAGGGCTGTTGATCAATTGATCCCCGATCGTGGGACCACGCCCGTGAATCACATTCAGCACCCCTTTGGACAAGACGTCGTGCAAAAGTTCAGCAAGGCGCAGCGTGGACAAAGGTGTGATCTCGGAAGGCTTCAGAACAACTGTACAGCCGGCTGCAAGAGGGGCTGCAAGTTTCCAGGCGGCCATCATCAACGGATAATTCCAAGGGGCAATCGCCGCCACGGGGCCAACGGGGTCGCGGCGGATCATGCTTGTGTGGCCTGCTACATACTCGCCCGCGGCCGATCCCGTCATGGTCCGGGCCGCCCCTGCAAAGAAGCGGAATGTGTCGATGGTAAGAGGGAACTCATCATCGCGTGCCGATGGCCAGGGTTTGCCGACATCAAGACTTTCAAGCTCCGCCAACTCGTCCTGATTGGCTTCGATAATATCGGCGATTTGCATCAGCAGCGCAGCCCGTTCGGCCGGTGGGACATGTCGGAAGGTTTCGAACGCCTCTTCAGATGACCTTACTGCGGCCTCTACCTGGTCCGAACTGGCCTCTGCGACCTGACCAATCTTCTCTCCAGTCGCGGGATTCAAAATGGCCAGGGCCTCACCCTCCCCTTCCACCATCTCCCCATTGATAAGCAATTTGCCTTGCATACCTGTACCCTTCTATCAGAAATTCACCCGGTCCGCGCCCTTGAGCGCGAGCCGCTCTCTGGCTTCCGCAGGTGTTGCAACCTCAAGCCCGAGGTTTTCCACGATGTCTCGAATTTTCCGGACCTGCTGGGCATTGGATGTCGCCAGTTCGCCCTTGCCGATAAACAGGCTGTCTTCGAGCCCCACACGAAGGTTGCCCCCCAACAGGGCCGCCTGAGTCGCAAAGGGCATCTGATGGCGCCCCGCGGCCAGCACCGACCATTCGTAGTTTTCCGGCCCGAACAGCCGGTCGGCTATGGTGTGCATGTGCATCAGGTTGTCGAGATCAGCGCCCACACCGCCGAGGATTCCGAACACCATCTGAATAAAAAACGGTGGCTTGATCAGACCCTGATCAACGAACCATTTTACATTGTAGAGATGACCAAGATCGTAGCACTCGAATTCGAACCGTGTGCCATGTTCACCCCCAAGCTTTTCGATGGCGTAGCGAATTGTCCCGAACGTGTTGGGAAAGATGAAATCCTCGGTCATTTCGAGGAAAGGGCGTTCCCAATCATGCTGAAACTCGGTGTATTTCTGAAGCATCGGGAAGATTCCGAAATTCAGCGACCCCACATTGAGGGATGCCATTTCGGGGCTTGTTGTCGTGGCCGCCAACATGCGTTCGTCCATGGACATACCAAGACCACCGCCGGTTGAAACGTTGATCACGGCATCTGTGGATTGTTTGATGACAGGCATAAATTGCTGGAACAATTCTGGCCTGGGATCGGGTTTGCCGGTCTCGGGATGGCGGGCATGCAAATGGATAATGGAGGCCCCGGCCTCGGCGGCTTCTATGCTGGCCGTTGCGATCTCGGTTGGTGTAATGGGCAGATGAGGGCTCATTGTCGGGGTGTGGATGCCCCCGGTCGGTGCGCATGTGATGATTACGGATTTTGGCATTCCGGGGCCTCCTGCGAAACAACACGGCGCAAATGGTAACGCACCTCTTTGGGTCGGTAGATCAGGTGAATCTCGGGGGGTTCACCAAGCGCATAGCGTGGCCGTAAAGCACCCTTGTCGGCGACCTTCCTGGGGTTGACGGCGCATTTCATAGCCGCATCTGCTGGACTTGAGCGCTAAGGCCTCCATCCAGCACCCAAAGCTGTCCGCTTGCATATCGGGCCTCATCGCTGGCGAGCCAGTTCACGAGGTTTGCGATATCGTCTGGCGTTCCATAAGTGCGCATCGGGTGCACATCGCGCACAGCTTGCTGAAGCTGGTCAATCGTCTTGCCGCCGCCACCCGAGCCGTCGCCGGTGAAAAAGCTTTGAAGCATCGGTGTGTCGATGTAGCCAGGGCAAATCGCGTTGACCCGGATGCCTTCGGGCCCGTGATCGCAGGCCATCGCGCGGGTCAGGGCATGAACCGCACCTTTCGTTGCACAATATGCCGCCAGTCCCGGATCTGCGATGAAACCGTCATATGATCCGAAGTTAATGACAGAGGCAGAACTGCCGCTCTTTGCCGCCTTGCGCATCAAAGGTAGCGCATATTTGGACGTCAGGAATGTGCCTGTCACGTTCACCGCAAACGAGCGGTTCCATTCTTCAAGGCTTGTATCCTCAATTGTTTTTTCGATCTCGATGCCCGCAGCGTTCACGAGAATATCGAGTTTGCCGTGCTCAGTCTTTATCCTCTCCATAGCTGCAATGGCCTCGGGTTCTGAGGTGACATCAAGTCGGAGAAAATGGCTATCGGCCCCTGCTGGGTTGGACACGGATCCGCTTTCACTGAGATCGGCTGCGTAGACAACGGCCCCTTCTCGGGTCAGCCGATCCACGATCGCACGGCCGATGCCGCCCCGTCCGCCCGTCACAAGGGCCACCTTGCCGTCTTGAATATCCATCAGTTTGTTTCCCCCATCGGTGGAAAGCGATAGCGCGCGGCTGCCGCAGTCCAATCCATGTGATTGCGAACATATTCCTGACTGGCGTCGCGCGGCGGGTTGTAATCCCATGGCTCGCTTGCCCCGGCCTCCATCGCGGCATGAAGCGCGCGCCTCGATTTCTGGGTGCGCATAACATCAGCCCGGAGCCTTTCGCTGTCCCATCTCTCAGCGACTTCGCATGCAAAGGCAGCGGCTGCATCACTGTAGGCCGGGTCATCCGCCAAGTTTACACGCTCATCCGGGTCCCGAGACAGGTCATAGAGCTGCGGTGGATCCACATCGCAGTGAATATACTTCAGTGTCCCGCGCCGGATCATGAAGACAGGCCAAGGTGTCATCTCTGCGCAGTATTCGCCGATGGCAATGTCCTCTGGTGCATCCTCCCCACGCGTCAAGGGCATCAGGGACCGACCGTCAACTGGCTCGCCCAGCATGTCGGGTGTCCCTCCGGCAACCTCCAGGAAGGTCGGAAGCAGGTCGACGAGAGAGCACGCGTGAGGCGCCGTGCCTTCGGCCACATCCGGGCCTGCGAAGATTAAGGGCACACGGGCAGAGTGTTCGAAGAACGTCATCTTGTACCAAAGACCCCGTTCACCCAGCATGTCTCCATGATCCGCTGTCACAATGATCAATGTGTTGTCAATCTGACCCGTTTCTTCCAGCGCCTTGACGATCGCGCCGACTTTACTGTCGAAATAGCTCACATTTGCCAGATAAGCGCGCCGTGCGCGGCCGATTTCTTCATCCGAAAGCGGCACAGTGGAGGCTTCGATCCCATCCATCACACGGCGTGAGAACGGGTCGTGCTCTTCCAGAGAGAGGCCTTGCGGCAAGTCGACTTCGTAATCGGCGTAGAGATCCCAGAATTCTGGCTTCGCCACATATGGATCGTGAGGATGGATGAAACTCGCCACCAAGCAGAACGGAGAGACGTCGCCGGCTGCGTGATCCCGTCCTCGCTCAATCAGCCAACGGCGCGCTGCGAACTCGACCTCGTCATCGTAATCCGTTTGGAATGTCGCGATTGCCACACCGCTTTCCTTGACGGTCTGCATGTTGTGGTACCACTTGTCGATCCGCTCATCATGGGCTTCCCAGTCCGGCGTCCAAGCGAAATCGGCGGGATAGATATCGGTCGTAATCCGATCTTGAAACCCATGCATCTGGTCAGGTCCGACGAAGTGCATCTTGCCTGACAGGCACGTGCGATATCCCAGAGCCTTGAGGTAGTGTGCAAATGTAGGCACGCTGGCACGGAATTCCGACGCGTTGTCATAAGCCGCAATTCGGCTGACATATTGCCCGGACATGAAAGCAAATCGCGACGGCGCACAGAGCGGCGAGTTGCAATAAGCGGCGTCAAATCGCATCCCGCGTGCCGCGAGTTTGTCCATATGCGGGGTTTTGGCGCCCTTATGCCCATAAGCACCAATGAAATGTGGTGCCAACTGATCGGCCATCACCACAACAATATTCGGTTGCGTCATGGAGCGGCCTTTGCGTAAGCATCAAGTACCAGCCCGTGGAAGTGATGAACGGCATGTTCGGATTTGCCGGATCCTGAAGGGTCCGACACGATTCGACCTTGCGTAAAGGCCGGCGTTTTCATTCCTCGCTGTACACTTTCGACCAGATTGATGTCTTCAACCTGAAGCACTTCATCCAGATAGCGCATCGCGTCGATTTCCATCGGATCAGGCTCGGGCGTCTCAAGAAAAAAGTCATAGGTCTCCAACGTGCGATCTGCTCCGACCGGAATGACATTCAGCACGATCATGCTGGACCGGCCCGGGTATCGCATCAGACAAGTTGTGGGCCACAGCCACCAGACCGCATGGGTCTTTACAGTCGCGTTGGAGACGTCGTAGGCGGAGTTGGCGTTCTGCCCCGCCTCTGCCATGTGGCTGGAATAAATACCGTAGGTCGTGACCTTGTACGTATCCATGTCCACAAGATCGCAAAAATCCTTGTGGGCGGTCGGGCAGTGGTAGCATTCAAGGAAGTTGTCGACGACATTCTTCCAATTCGACTTGATATCGTATGTCAGTCTTTTCCCGAAGGTGAGTTGTTCGATATCAGGGGCCCAGTGGCGGATTTCGGTCTCCAGATCGCCGGATTGATCCGACAGCGAGGCAGCTTGCGTGTCGAGATTGACGAAAACGAATCCGGCAAACTCTTCCACTTGAACAGCATCCAGGCAGATATCGCGTGGCGTGAAGGCCTCAAGGTGATCTGTTTCAGGTGCGCGGACAAGTTGACCGTCAAGCTTGTAGACCCAAGCATGGTAGGGACACATGATACGGGTCGTCTCGCCTTCGCCACTCAACAGTTCATGGGCGCGGTGTTTGCAGACGTTGTAGAAGGCGCGCAAGACCCCTTCCCTATCCCTGACGACAGCGATTGGGTGCCCCGCGATATGTGTGGCGACGTATGACCCTGGCGTACGCAGCTTTTCGACGTGACAAACCCATTGCCAAGACTTGGCAAGGATCTCCGTACGGTCGACCTCAAACCAGTTTGCGTCAATGTAAGCCTCTTTGCGCAACGAAAGCGCACGATTTGGATCTGGGTCAAAGCCATACTTGATTGCTTCGAACGCATTTTGATCTGGAAACTGCGTCATGGCTGTCCTCACGACTGGAATCAGGAACTCACTGCACCAGCATTTCGCGGATCAAACCACAAGACTTACCATGAATCGCCGACTACTTAACCTTTTTCGCCTTAGGCTTTGGTGCGCGGTGCATTGGCCATGCTCGGAACTCGAATGGAATGCGTCCCTGCACACGATCCTTGCTCGGCGGGAGACCGAAGCGGTCCTTGTAGGCCCGACTAAAGTGGACCTGGCTTGAAAATCCGCTCGCAAAGGCAATCTCCGACATGGTCAGGTCAGTTTGGGTTACAAGGCCGCGGGCCCGGTCGAGGCGGATATCGCGGTAGTAAAGTGCTGGCGTTTTTCGCACGCATTGCGCAAAGAGCCGATCAAGTTGCCTATGTGATAACCCAACATGCCTGCAAACCTCCGCAATGGAGAGTGGCGTTTCAAGGTTTGCCTCCATGACACGAATTGCGGCACGCACATTTGTTGGAACAGAGTTGCCCAAAGGCTCGGTATTCTCGGGGTACTGCAATGCCCCGTGGGCGCGTATCGGGGGGGCAAACACATAGCGTGCAGCGGCATTTGCAAGAGCGCTACCATGAGACTGCTGGATCAGATGCAGGGCAAGATCGAGCGAAGCCGCACCCCCACTGCAAGTCACACGACGGCGATCAATAACCCAAAGCGCTTCACTGATGCCCGTCTTGGGGAACAATTCTTGAAACGCATCTATATGTTCGTAATGGACTGTTGCCGTATAGTTTTCCAGCAACCCGGCATGGGCCAGAATAAAGGCACCTGTATCTAGCCCGCCCAAGATTGCCTGACGTTTCGCGGCATTTCTGAGGTTCGCGCGCAACGCAGCAGAAACATGGCGCTCCGGCTCCCAACTTGACGAGACGAAAAGCATGTCCGCTTTGTTCATTCCAGCCTCTGAGAACCTGGCAGTGTTGACTTCAACGCCATTGCTGGCCGTCACCATTCCGCCCGCCTCGGACACAAGTTGCCATCGGAACAGTGTTGTTCCCTCGAGATAGTTGGCGGCACGAAAGGGATCGATAAATGACATCGTGGCCGCCAAGTTGAAAAATGGTGTTACAGCGATTCTCAGTTCGGTTGTTCTGTCCGGCCCGCCGCCCTCGACCATGTCGCCAACTCCCTTCTGTTCATTCTCAACGGTAGACAGTGCGGCCAGACAAGTAAAATCGACGACCAACTCAAGGCTGAATCAGGCGCGAAGCGCAACGTGCCTTGCAGCGACTCAAGCTTATCTTTCGCCTCGAACTTCGACGAAGGATCTTCCAATTTTGGCTGTCTGACTTAAGCACCCACCGGGTAGATTTAGGGATCTGTGTAGCGGAGGGGTTCGAGTTCATTGAACCTATTGGCAAGCCAAGATGACAAAGAAATCCGGAACTTAGAAAGACGCAGATTAAAAGCTGGTCAGGAACATCAAACGCAAGACCCGCAAACATTACTGGGCCGAATAGAATGTCGGTAATGTCCCGGCCGGTCTGCGCGCTGAGGATCGCATTGCGGCGCTGTGTCTCCGCGAGGGCATTACCGAAAGCTTTTATTACTTCTGGTCGAAGGAGTTCCCGAAAGCTTGGAGAGCCCGTCTTGCGGGCGACACGGCTCGGTAGGTGACCGCCCCTGAGACCTCGGACTGAGATCACGTCATGGTCGCACACGAGCCAAGGCTGCTCAGCGAAAACGGCTCGACATACGCCGCGGGTGATTTGGCGGACTGTCTCGGATCACGTGCACGGTGCGCCGCACCACACACAAACCCCACTCCAGTTCGAGCGTTGGTACCAAACTAAGAAGCACTGGGTTCTCTTGGAAATTTACTTCCTACCCGGAGGTTTTGAGCGACAGATCGGCACCTTTGTCGATCACAACAACTACTGTTACCCCAAGAGCCCGGCCAACTTGACGCCCGCCGACGTCTACCATGGCCGAGGCGCCGAAATCCTGAACATAAGAGTGGAGATCAAGAAGCAAACAATCAGAAACCGAAGGTTTCAGAACCAAGCCGCTACCACTTTTACTCAAACGTAAACCGAACCAGAGCCTCCGTTACAAAGAGACCAACGCCAAAAAAATCTGAAAACGGGTGGTCGAGATCCATCTCGCATTACTTGTGCCAAAGAACAGCGCACAGCTCACTTTCAATCGGTGACCTGCCCCGCGCCGATTATTGTTCCGAGAACAAATTGTGTCGCGGGATCAATTTCACCCCTCACGATAAGCGCTTGAAATTGGTGATTCAGGGCGGTCTCGCCCCAGTTCCGCATGGCAACTGCGATCCGCGGCGCTAGATTACGGTCCTTTTCGAGTTCACTCGCGAAAATGCCAATAATCTGAGCGCGAAGTTCAGGCAAAACCGTGCCGCCTTCGGTCAAAGCCCGGATCAGGGATTGCTTTTCGGGCGGTTGCCAGCCGGGGCGCTGCAGTGCTCGCTCAATCGCAGTAACTGCAAGGGCGCCGTCGATTTCGATACCTGCGAGAGCCCATTCATAAAGGTTTTGACCATTGCTTTTCAAAACCTGTTCAAATCGCGAACGCACAACAGAGGCTGCCTGTTCATCAGATTGCAAGCCAAGCAGACGCACCGCGACGGGTATGTAACTGATCCTGTTCAGACTACGAAATTCTTGCAGGAGCTGCTCAGTGGGCACCGTGTTCCGAAGTGGATGAACAAATTCATATGGGGCACGGTAGATTTCAACCATAGCGATATTTCTCAGCACATGATCTTCGTGGCTTAGATAGCCCGCAAAGAACATAACACGCTCCGAGCCGTCATTGTCGCCGTACGCCCACGATCCTCCAACAGCTGTCAAAACCTCAACAAACCGAGATCTATCTGGCGTCATCATGAATAAGCGCTTCCAGCTTCGTGAAATGCTACGCCCTGCACCATCCTTGTCGGTTGCGCCATAGGTGTAGAGAACCGTCTTTTCTGGATTGGACCGGAAAGCTGCGCGGGTCTTGCTGTCGATCAGAAACGGTATTTCCGGCAGCGTTGAGATTTTCTGTTCTGTCCCTCTCAGAATGTGAACCGGAGAAAACCGGAACGGGTTGTCCGGTGTGGGACCGGCCAGAACGATAATATCCGCGGAAATAATGTGATCAGCCGACGAAGCCTCAGGCAAAGTCACGCAGACTGAGCAAGCTTGCAAAGGTCTAGAGGTCACCAAGAAGATGGCCAGAATACAAAGCAGTGAGAGAGAATTCGTTATTACGCGCATAAGATACTGATATTATTTAGTTTATGTGTTCCTTTTTACCTGTCGGCACTTGAGTTGGCACAATAATCTGTAACTCAACTTAGTTTAGAATGCGAATCTTCGACAGTGACTAAGCTCAGAACCCCGTGACGCGCTTGACCAGACAGAAAAGCAAAGACCAGACATTCCAGAAACGCCGCGTTCTGCATAAACACAGCGCGCTGCAGATTGAAGTTACAGCGAGCTTGACCCTCTTAAACCAATCAAGCGATCGTGGTCCTAGTCATAGGATGACAGACATTGCCGACAACAGTCTAAGGGGTCTTTTAGCGATCGCAAAACGCACCCGGGACTCCGGCCCCGATCAGTCGGCCAAGTAAACCGTTTCACCGGTTTCAATTGCCTGTTGTGCCGCTTGCCCCATCCTGACAGCCCAGAGGCCGTCCTTCAAACTCACATCCGGTTTTGCTGTTTCGCCACGAAGTACGGACAGGAACCCTTTGTGCTGATAGTAGGTCGACCCATTGTGATCCCCAGCCGCCAAAAGGGTGGGGTCCACCGGAACGTCCATTGATACCGGTCCTTTGGGATTGCGCGGGCTCAGGATCACCTGCGGCAACGGCGGGGCTCCCAAATGGTCGGGCCAGAATCGTCCGGGTCCGGGGACAAACGCCTCGATCTTGGCGTCCGGTCCGACGGCCGATATTTCTTCTTGATAGCGTGAGCCTTCGGCAAACATGCAAAGTTCCAACATCGCGCGCGCACCCGAAGCAAAGTCGACCAGAACATAGCCGTGATCCAGAATATCCGGGGTTTGACCGTCGTAACTTTCGTCCAGATGGTTCACCGCCTGCCCGCCGCTTGCCGTGATGCGCACCGGATCGGATTGCAATACCAGACGCATCAGGTCGAAGAAGTGGCAGCATTTCTCGACGAATGTACCGCCGGTATTTCGGTTGAACCGGTTCCAGTTGCCTACCTTGTCGAGGAAGGGAAAACGATGCTCGCGGATCGACAGCATTTTGACCCCACCTGTCGCCTCGGCCTTGTCGATCAAAGCAGCGATAGGTGGCATGTACCGGTATTCCATCGCAACCCAAATCGGGCAGGGGTAGTCGCGCTGCAACTGCTCGAGCCGGGGCGCGTCCTGCGGGTCGGTGAACAATGGTTTTTCTACCAGAAGCGGCAGAGGACGTGTTTCTGCGATTTCGCAGATCTGGTCCACATGAAGATGGTTCGGGCTGACAATGACGACGCAGTCCAGTTCCTCTACCGCCAGTAGCTCTTGCACGGAACCTACCATGGTTGCAGTTGGCGCAATTTCCTTGGCGGCTTTTGCCATCTCCTGATCGGGTTCATAGATCGCAGCCACACTGGCACCTTCCAGCAATCCGATATTGTGCAGGTGCTCTTGCCCCATCATTCCGCATCCAATCAGCCCGTAATTGATGGTCCGGGTCATGCGCGATTCCTTTTATTTCAGACGTTGTACGTAGTTGGCCCGATCCGGGTCGAACCAAGTTTTTGAGAATTCGACGGGTTCGGCGCTTTCCGACCAGCTGAACCGCTCGATGTAACCGACTGCTTGGCCGGCTGGCTTGGTGAAGTCAGAAGGCGTCCAGTCCGGTAGAGGCCGGACCGAAACCCTGTCTTCTGCTCTTGCGATCCAAAAGCCCAACTGGCGCTGATAATAGCGATAGAGCGAGTCGGACAGCAGGCTCTGGTCGATCAGGCCCGCTGATTCGTCCAGCCAGATTTCTTCGACAGCGATGATTGTGTCATTCAGGTAGCGCATCCGCCGGACACGCGAACCGGCGTCAGAAGTACCGAATTTCGGCAGATCGGCCGGCTTTTTCAGATGGTCAACCGACAGGATATCCGCACGAGGCAAGCCGCCCCCTTCGGGCAGTTCCAGCCTGAACATCGCATAGACGCTGTTTTGCGTACCGGTCTCGCGGATGTAGTTGCCCGAGCCCTGGATACGCTCCAACATCCCCTTTTTTTCCAGCTCAGAGAGCGATTTTCGCAGCGTTCCAACCGAGACATTCAGCTCTGCGGCCATCTCGCGCTCGGGCGGCAATCGTTCACCGTCAATAAGGCGACCAGCCGCGATGTCACGGATCAGAAGTTCCGCGATCTGAATATATACCGGCAGGGCATTGGGGTTTCGGTTGGATGCAGGCACGGCAGACGCTTCACTCGGTCGCAGGAAAAATTGATACACTATTGATCTACATCAAAGCGATTGCTACGCAAGAGGAAAGTCAAAGATGTACGGAGCGTGAATCAAATGAGCATCGTCCCCATCACATCCCCCGATCTGGATGCGGCCGAAGTTTCGTGGTTCGCTGCGCTGTGTTCCGATGATTACCAGTTCCTTGGCGTTCCCGACGGTGACCTGCGGTCGAGTTGGGAGCATTGCTCGAACATTGTGAAAGAGGCCGAAGCCCAGGGTTTTCGCAACATCCTCTGCCCGTCCTCCTATCAGGTCGGTCAAGACACGCTGAGCTTTGTCGCCGGTTGCGCCCCGATCACCGACCGGATCAACCTGCTGGCCGCCGTGCGCTGCGGCGAGATGCAACCGATCATGCTGGCCCGCACCATCGCAACGCTGGATCACATGCTGAAGGGGCGGTTGACGGTCAACATCATCTCATCCGACTTTCCCGGTGAGAAAGCCGACAGCGCGTTCCGCTATCAGCGCTCGCGCGAAGTGGTGGAGATTCTGAAACAGGCCTGGACGCAGGACGAGATCAATCATGCAGGCGAGGTCTATAACTTCTCGGGCCTGACCACCGACCCGGCCAAACCATATCAGACCGGCGGCCCGCTGCTTTATTTCGGCGGCTATTCTCCGTCTGCTTTGGATCTGTGCGGCGAGCATTGTGACGTCTACCTGATGTGGCCTGAAACCAAGGATCAACTGGCCGAACGGATGAAGGCCGTTCACGCCGTCGCTGAAAACTACGACCGCACGCTGGATTACGGGTTGCGTGTCCATATGATCGTTCGCGATACCGAGGCTGAGGCACAGGAATACGCGGATTACATCGTCTCGAAGCTGGACGACGAATACGGTCGCGCCATCCGCGAACGGGCGCTGGATTCGACCTCGCTGGGGGTGGCGCATCAGGCCAGGAACCGCGATCTGGCGGATGAATACGGCTATGTCGAACCCGGTCTCTGGACCGGTGTTGGCCGCGCGCGTTCGGGCTGTGGGGCGGCGCTGGTCGGATCGACCGATCAGGTTATGTCGAAGATCGAGGAATACCAGAAGATGGGCATCCGCGCTTTCATCTTCTCGGGCTACCCGCATCTGGACGAAGCCCGCCATTTCGGCGCCCGCGTGTTGCCGAACCTGAAAACCTGTTCCCTTCCCGAAGCTTACGGAAGGGTTCCCAAAACGACCCCGGCCACACCGCTGGGCAACGGAGAACGCCGCTGATGCAACGTGTGAAACTATCTGACTCGCTGGAGATGAGCCGCCTTGTCTATGGCATGTGGCGGTTGGGCGATGACAGTGACACGTCCGCGAGCCATGTCGAGGCCAAGATTCAGACCTGTCTGGATCAGGGTATCACCACCTTCGATCAGGCCGACATCTATGGCGGCTACCAGGCCGAGGCCGTGCTGGGTGCCGCCCTGCGCGCCAATCCAAACCTGCGTCAGAAGATGGAGATCGTCACCAAATGCGACATCGTCGCACCGGTTGGCCGTTACGCGGATGCGAAGGTAAAATACTACGACACCTCGCGCGCCCACATTCTGAAATCGGTCGACACGTCGCTGTCGGAAATGGCGATTGACCACATCGATCTGCTGTTGATCCACCGCCCGGACCCCATGATGGACCACCATGAAACCGGAGCCGCCCTGGATGAGGTTGTCGCCAGCGGCAAGGTTGGCGCGGTGGGCGTGTCCAACTTCCGCCCGTGGGATTGGTCTTTGCTGCAATCGGCGATGAAAACGCAGTTGGTCGCCAACCAGATCGAAATTTCTCTGGGTCAGATCAGCCCTTTCACCAACGGTGATCTGGCGTTTCACCAACAGCATGGCCATCCGTTGATGGCATGGTCGCCGCTGGGTGGAGGACTGTTGATGGCCGGAAACCCGCCGGTTGGGGTCGTCGCCGATGAAATCGCAGCCGGGTTCGGCGTGGATCGCGCCGCCGTCGCAGTGGCGTTCCTGTTGGCCCACCCGGCCAACATCCTGCCGGTTCTGGGCACCAACAATCTTGACCGGATCAAACGCGCCTCGGACGCATTGAAAGTCAAACTGGATCGCGAAAGCTGGTTCCGCCTGTACGAGGCGGCACTGGGGCATGAGGTACCATGATGAACGCAATCTCAAAGGACATGACCCGCACCTTCATTCCACATAAGGACGACACACGTACCTTGCGCGACGCCTTCGGCCGCTTTGCAACCGGTGTCACCATCGTGACCTGCGACAGCGCGGACGGTCCGGTCTGCATCACCGCCAACAGCTTTTCGTCCCTGTCGCTCGACCCACCGCTGATCATGTGGGCCGGAGACCGCAACTCGCGTCGCTTCCCCTATTTCCACAAGGCGCGCCATTTCAGCGTGCATGTGCTGTCGTCGGACCAGGCCGAGCTGTGTTTCGGCTGCTCGAAAGACGCCTTTGCACTGCGGGACATCAGCCACGAGCGCTGTGAGAATGGGACGCCGGTGTTGGCAGATTGCCTTGCGCGGTTCGAATGCGAACAGCACGCGTATCACGATGCAGGCGATCACGTTATTGTGGTTGGAAAAGTTCTACGGGCCAGCATGTCGGATGGAGACGCGCTGACCTTTTATGCCGGGAAACTCGGCCAATTCGCGAAAGTCTAAGCGCGATTTGATGACCGTGGGGGACACCTACGGCTGACCAAGGGAGGATCCGCATGGGCGGACTGGCATCGGTGCTTGCACCGATTGCATTCGTGAACGAAACCGTGCTGCGTCTGGGGCGCGCGGTTGGTGTTGTTGCGATTGCGCTCATGGTGATCGCAATTCTGATCCAGGTGTTTTTCCGATACGTTCTGGGCAATGCGCTGCCCTGGCCGGATGAGGCCGCACGGTTCTGCATGTTGTGGATGACCGGCCTTATGGCGCCCACCGCGTTTCGGCGCGGCGGATTTGTGGCCATTGACATGCTGGAACGCCTCCTTCCCCGCATCATCGGCCAGACGCTGAATCTGTTCCTGCTTTTGATCGCGCTCGCCGTCCTGCTGGTCGCCGTCAATATCGGCTGGTCCGAGGTCACCGGCTTTGGCGGAAAATTCGCCACTGCCGCGCTGTATCTGCCCACCTCTTTCGGGTTCGATGAATGGTATCGCATTCCTCGCAGTTGGATGATGGCATCGCTGCTGGTGGGGATCATCCTGCTGATCTCGGTGAATATCGAGCTGATCCTGCGATCCTTCATCACTCTGCTGGGTGGCGGCCACCTGTTGCCTGAAATTCCTGATGCGGCAGTGGGGGCCGAATAAATGCTGATCTGGTTCCTGCCCACCTTCCTGATTTTCCTGCTGATCGGCCTGCCGGTCTTTTTCGCTTTGCTGGCGGCGCCCGGAATCCTGCTGTGGCTGAACGGCCAGACGAACGACATCACGTTGCTGTATCGCAACGTCTATAACGGCATGGACAGCTTCCCTCTGATGGCGATCCCCTTCTTCATGCTGGCCGGAGAGCTCATGAACCGAGGCGGCATCACCATCCGCCTTGTCGAGTTTTCGCAGGCTCTGATGGGTCATCTGCGCGGTGGTCTGGCGCATGTGAACGTCCTCAGTTCGATCCTGTTCGCGGGCCTGTCCGGGTCCGCCGTGGCGGACACCTCGGCGCTAGGGTCGATGCTGATCCCGGCGATGGAGAAACAGGGCTATACCCGCAAATTCGCCGCCGCGATCACGGCGGCGAGTTCGGTGATCGGGCCGATCATCCCGCCCTCGGGCATCATGATCATCTATGCCTATGTCATGGGCGAAAGCGTGGCCGCGTTGTTCCTGGCGGGGATCGTTCCGGGCGTGATGGTCGGTGTCGGTCTGATGCTGATGATCAAACTGATGGCCGACCGCTATGACTTTCCCGTCGCCAGCCGCAAATACACATGGCCCGAGCGGCGTCAGGCCAGTTTGAAGGCCTTTTTCCCTTTGATGACACCGGTCATCATTCTGGGCGGTATTCTGGGTGGTATCTTCACACCGACCGAGGCTGCGGCAGTCGCCGTGGGCTATGCCTTCATCATCGGGTTCTTCATCCTGCGGACATTGACATGGAAAGAGGTCCCCGAGGTGCTCAGCAATGCAGGCATGACTTCAGCCGTTGTTCTGCTGCTGGTTGGTGCTGCGATGGCGTTCAAGACGGTCGTCAGCCTCAGCCATGCGCCGGAACAACTGGCCTCGCTGATCCTCAGCCTGTCGGAAAACCCGCTGATCCTTTTGTTCCTGATCAACCTGCTGCTGTTCATCGTCGGCATGTTCCTGGACGCAGGCCCTGCGATCATCATCCTTGGACCAATCCTTGGCCCGATCTTCACCAGCCTCGGCGTCGACCCGATCCATTTTGCCATCATCATGAGCGTCAACCTGACCGTCGGCCTCGCCACACCGCCAATGGGCCTGGTGCTGTTCGTGGCCGCCGCCGTATCGCGCGAACGGGTTGAAACCATCGCCAAGGCGATCCTGCCGTTCCTGGCGGTCGAAATCATCGTGATTTTCCTGATCACCTACATACCCGCACTATCCATGACGATCCCGAGGATAACGGGATTTGCCAACTAACTGAGTTCCACAGGGAGGAAACGCATGCTCAGAGAATTCATCACAACCGCAGCGGTGGCCACATCGCTGGTGGCGGCGTCCGCCATGGCCGCGACAGCCGCCGATTATACGCTGCGCGCAACCGCAAATTCGAACGAAAACGATGAGGATTATGACGGGCTGATCGTCTTCAAGAACTATGTCGAATCTGCCTCGAACGGCGCGATCGAGGTCGAACTGTTCATCGGCACACAGCTTTGCTCGAACGGGGCCGAATGCTTGCAGGGCGTGGCAGACGGCACCATCGACATCTACATCTCGACCTCGGGCGGTGCCTCGGGCATCTTTCCTTACGTGCAGGTTCTGGACCTGCCTTATCTGATGGCCGATGACCGCATTGCCGAGCATGTCCTGTCGGGCGATTTCACCCGCACAATGCGCGACATGGCGCTTGAGGATTCGGGCGGCGCGATCCGTCTGATGACCATCGGCAACACCGGTGGCTGGCGCAACTTTGCCAACACACAGCGCCGCATTGCCGAGCCTGCGGATATGGAAGGTCTGAAAATCCGCACCGTCGTCGCCGACCTGCCGCAGGAACTGGTCAAGGCGCTGGGTGCGTCGCCCACCCCAATCCCGTGGCCGGAGCTGTTCACCAGCTTCCAGACCGGTGTCGTTGAAGGATCCAAGAACGGCATCACCGACATCATGGGCATGAAATTCCCGGATGCGGGCCTGCAATACGTCACGCTGGACGGCCACGCCTATATGGGCGCATTGTGGTGGATGAACAACGCCAAGTTCCAGGAGATGCCCGAGGATCTGCGCCGCGTCGTGGTCGACGGGTTCTATGCCCTGCAACAGGCCACTTTCGCCTCCCCCAAGCGCAAGTCGATCCAAGCCTATGAGGATTTCGTCGCCGGTGGCGGAGACCTCTATGTGCTGACACCCGATCAGAAGGCTGCGTTCAAAGAGGCCGCAACGCCAGTCTATGATTGGTTCCAGTCCAACGTTGCGCGAGGCGACGAGATCTTTGCTGCACTGACCGAGGCGGTCGCGGCGGCTGAGGCGGACGTCAACGCCGCTCGCGATGCGGATCTGAAGTGACCGGTTGGGCCGGGCTTTGCGGCCTGGCCCTCACCGAAACGGGTACATCCACCCTTTGTAGTCGTTGACCAGAACATGCGCCTTTTCGATCTGCTCCGGCGACATTTTCTTGACCACTTCCTCAAGGCTGATCGCCGCGTCGGGGTCGCCGCCAATGGCGCTGAGCGTGTACCACATATACGCACGCACCAGATCGGGCGCGGGCATGCCCAGACCCAATTCATAATACCAGCCAACGCCCGACTGCGCCCCCGGATGCCCCTTCATCGAGGCGCGCAGATACCATTCAAAGGCCCGTTCGTAATCCTGCTCGACCCCCAAACCCAGCCCGTACATCACGCCGATCAGCTCTTCTGCCTCGGCGTTGCCCGAGCGCGCGGCTGGAAGAAGTTCCTCACGCGCGGCAGCAAACTGTCCGGCTTCCATCATATCGCGGGCTTGTTCCAGTTCAGCCAGAGCCGGAGACGCAAATACGCAAAGGGCAAAAACAAGCTGGCGCATGGGATGGTTGCCTTCTTCTGGGTCGGGCCCGCTGTGGCACAGGATTTGCCGCGCCCGCTGACCGATGATGACTTTATCCCCTTTGATATGGAACAGGCCGCCATCGGTCATCAACTGTTTTACGACCCGATCCTGTCAGGCAACCGCAACATCGCCTGCGCCCATTGTCACCACCCGGATTTCGGCACTTCGGACGGGTTTTCGCTGGGCATAGGAGAAGGCGGGAAGGGGTTGGGGCCGGACCGCACACCCGGCACCGGGGCCAACAGAATACGCAAACGCATCCCTCGCAACTCTCCGGGCCTGTGGAATCTTGGGGCCAAGGACATACACACCGTCTTTCACGACGGCAGGCTGAGCATTTCCGACGTCTACGGCAACGGCTTCAATTCCCCGGCGCAGGAGTGGCTGCCCGAGGGTCTGAACTCCCTGCTGGCAGCACAGGCTCTGTTTCCCCTGACCTCACAATTCGAGATGGCGGGCAATGTGGCCGAAAATGAAGTCACAGGCGCGGTGCATGATCGTATCGACAAGGGCTGGCCCATTCTGGCGAAACGCGTCCGCACCGATCCGCGCTATGGTCCGGCCATGGTCGCCGCCTTTGATGAGGTCGAGACGACCGAGGACATCACGATCACGCAAGTCGCCAACGCTCTGGCCGCTTTCATGGCGATCGAGTGGCGTAGCACCGACAGCCCGTTTGACCACTATCTTGCGGGCGACATGAATGCCCTTTCACCTGCGCAAATCGAGGGAATGAAGCTGTTCTACGGCAAAGCTCGCTGCTCCGCCTGCCACACCGGACCGCTCATGTCAGATCAGAAGTTCCATGCACTGGGCTTGCCACCCTTTGGGCCGGGTCGCACCCGGCAGTGGGATCCCTTCGTCCGGGATGTCGGCCGCATGGGTGAAAGCAACCGCCTTGAGGATGCCTACAGGTTCCGCACCCCGATGCTCCGTAACGTTGCCCTGACCGCACCATACGGTCACAATGGCGCCTTCCCCGATCTTGAAAGCGTCATTCGCCATCATTTGGATCCGCAGGCCAGCCTGGACAAATGGACCCCCCAAATGGCTGCCTTACCCGAGGTGCCATGGTTGCAAAAAACGGATTTCCTAGTTTGGCAGGACCAATATGAAATGGCACGTCAACGCAAGAAAATTGATATCGATCCGATCCAACTCACGGAATTAGAAATAGAAAACCTGATTGCTTTTCTGCATTCGTTGACAGGTCGCAGCGTAGACTCGCCGATATTCGGTGTGCCGAAAGGATTTACTCCTTAGCCATCTCTCATATTATTTAGCTCATGTTGACTAATGGCTGAGCCAAAGACGGGTTGATGCGAAATCGACGAAGCAGAAGAGCTTTCGGCGGGCACGTCGCAGCGTGTTGCAACTCGGCTGGCATTCTTCAACTTGTAGAAGCATTTCTCGGCTGGATAGCCTCATCTGGCCCCGCCCATCTCTGAAACTTATCAATCGCCTGCAAACACATACTCTCTGCAATCTTCGTGGGCATTCTCAATTTGGCACCTGCTTGATGTCACTGCATGGCCAGAAAACCACAATCAGGCTAACGAAGCTTTGATTGGTCCAAGCGGTCCTTCCAGCCATCTGGAACGGTCACCCGATCACGGCGTGCGACAGCCCTGTTCCGCACTTGTCTCCTTCGGCAACGCGCCCTGACTGATCAAATCCTGTAGACTTAGCGGGTGAAATCGCACGCTTTTTGTGGGATTTCACCCGCAAAATTGCATTCATTTCAAAACCGACGCCCGATATGACTGGCTATATGGGCGCCACGCAGGCGCATTAAGAAAGGTAGTTCACCCGGTGGCATTTCTCAACTTCGCGGCGATTGAACCGCATCGACCCGACATCCTATTGAAGAACGCGTTTTTCGGCCTCAAGGCTCCCTATGACTTCCTGTCTGGCGCGAAGAAGCGGTTGGAGGATCCCAGCAATCTTCCTCACGTCGCTTGGACCGTCGAAGAAGTCCCCGATGATCAAAGCCCAAAGCGCTCTAGTGCGAGGAAAGGAAAGAAGCCCAGGAAAAAAAGCGACGGCTTCTGGGTGTGCCTGAGCAAGCATGGCGGTGAAGAATTGTCCGAGGCCGAGCTGCGGGTATTTACCGACCCTGAGGTCGAGAAGGTTGCCTGGGTCGAAGAGGAAGAGACCCGGAACGGCCGTAGGAAACCGCAGTTCCGCGAAATCGACATCCTCGAGCATGATCCCGATGCTGGACGCCTGCGCCTCGCCGCCTTGCCGCCCATCGGCAAGACGCTGACTTTGCGCCCGAACACTTATCAGTTGCGTAAGCAGCTCGACGCGATCTCGGCGCTTCAGAACCAGCCGCATCCGGCCCATCGGCCGCTTCTGCGGTTAATGCAGCGAGAGGCCGATGCCAAATGGCCAACACCCAAGCAAGCGCCTGAGCCCGGGTGGATGGTTCTGACCGATCCCGGCCGCCCTGGCGCATACCAGCAGCACGAGTTCGTGCGTCGCGCACTCTCTACGCCCGATTTCGCGCTGATGGAAGGCCCGCCCGGATCAGGTAAGACCACTGTGATCTGCGAATTGATCTTGCAGATGGCACGCACAGGCAAGCGGGTGCTCCTTTGCGCCTCGACCCACGTCGCTGTAGACAATGTGTTGGAAAGGTTGATGGCGGACGGCAGCAAGCATCGCGATCTGATCATTCCGGTGCGGATCGGCCGCGATGCCAGCCTATCCGACGAAGCAAAGAAATGGACCCTGAAACAGCTGACGAAGCAGGAACGCCAGCGACTTCTGGATCATCTCGGTGGGCTAGCCGCGCCCGACGCAGCCCAGCAGATGTTGCTGGATGAATTGCGGGCGGCGCATGGGGACCACATTGTCGAACGTCTGTTGCTCGATGGGGCCAATCTTGTCTGTGGTTCGACGATCGGCATCCTGCAACATCCCGATATCAAACCCGGCAGCCAAGCGACGCCAGCCTTCGACATGCTGATCGTGGATGAAGCCTCAAAAACCACGTTCCAGGAATTCCTTGTTCCGGCGTTGTTGGCAAAACGCTGGGTGCTGGTGGGAGATCCGAAGCAGTTGTCGCCCTATGTCGATGATGACGGCGTTGCCGCCGCGCTTGACGATTGCTTGCCCGATGAAGACCGACGGAATGCTTGTGTCGACACATTCCTTGCCATGACGGGCAAGCGCGGCGCGGCGGCGGTGGTCGCAAATGCGAAACAGGAAGCGATCTGGCGCGAAGAAGCCGAGGCGCGTGGCGTTGCGATCCGTGCCCCAGATGACGTGGATGCGGCGTTGGCTGATATCGTGATCGGCACGGAGGCTGCGCTCGAGGCCCGGCCCCAAGTGTTGCGTCTTGATCTGGAAACCATCCGCGCGCCCAAAGAAGCATTGCCCACGCTCCGCCGACGCCATGCGGCCAATGGCGGTGCGGAAACGCCCAGTTGGGGCCATGAATTGGCCTGGCGCCAAGTGACGCTTTACAGCCTGCGTGATGAGACAAGCAAAAAGGCGGAAACCCTATATCGAGAGATTGAAAACCTGTTGCCTGCTGCGGCGGATCGCAACTTGGAGAACGCGATCACGCTGACCCGCCGTGTCGCGCTGCCCTCGGTGCTCGAAACTCTACGTCAAGGGTTTGAACGCAGCGGGGATCGCGATCGGGGCAATGCGCTGACCGACGGGCTGCCGAAAGAAGCCTTGAAAGATCGCCATGTGCTGTTGTCTTGGCAACATCGGATGCATCCTGAGATCGCTGACTTCCCAGGCAAAGCTTTCTACGACGGCCAGGCGTTGCATACGGGCGACACGATGTCCGACCGCCCCTGGGGCTGGCGCGAGGACGAGCCGCGCATGGTCTGGCGCGATGTCCGGGGCTCTTTTAGGGCGCGGGAAGGCGGCAACCGCAAGGAAGTCGACGAGGCACTGCGCGAGTTGCGTGCCTTCGCCGACTGGGCGAAGACCAATCCGCCTCCGGGTGGCGGGGCATGGCAGGTCGCGCTCCTCTCTCCCTACCGGGTACAGGAAAAGGCGCTGCGCCGCGCGGTTCAGAAGCTGGCGGGCGGAGCCGCGCGCTCGCGCAGCATTGAGCTCGGGCCGCATTGCGTCGCCGATATATGCACTGTTGATCGCTTTCAGGGCCAGGAGGCCGATATGGTGCTGCTGAGCTTAGGCAATACTCACGGCACGCATTTCCTGCGCGCGCCCAACCGGCTGAATGTTGCCCTGACCCGGGCGCGCCACCGACTGGTGATCTTCGGGAACCGCGCCAGCATGAAAAAGGCGGGCGGTGCGCTTGGCCGTCTGGCCGAAACCGCCCCTTGGGGCAACAGCTTCGCACAAGGAGAGAAGTAATGATCCCCGCCTTTGACCTGACACGGTCCATCGACATCCGCGTCACCCGTTTCGCCGGCGAGGTCGCCAGGGAGGAAAAGCGGCCAGAAATGATGCCATTCCTGCTGATGGCGCGCGACCATGGCGCGATTACAGCAGATTTGGTAGCAGGCGAATTGCTCGGCGCACCCGAGGGGCGCAGGCAGATCGCCAGACGCCTGCTAGAACAACTCGAGCGGTCCGGCGCCTTGGAAGCGCAGGAAAAAGGGGGGTGGACACTAACCGAGGCGGGCCACGAGGCGCTGGAGAAGAAAACCGTGTTCATCGCCGAACGAGGTAGCTGGGAAGCCTGGCATGCGTGTGACCCGCTGCTGCCACATGGTTTGATCCAGTTGAAGCGCGCCAACGAGCGATCTGCCTTCGAGGAGAACAAAAGCGACATGTCCAAGTTCAAGCTCAACTCGCCTCACCCGACCCTAGAGACACTGAAGGGCAACGCCTTGGACCCGATCATGGGGGGCGCGCGGCAGCGCATTGATGAGCTACCGAACAAAGTTGAAATGTGTAAACCTACGACCGGAACGCTTTCATGGGAGGTTGCAAAACGGCGCCTGACCCTGACGGTCGACGAGAAGAGTTTCGATCTTCCTGCTCCGACGCTTTCTCAAAAAGCGACCTTCGAGGCGCTGCTGAGAACGGCGGGATTGGCCAAGGACTGGGATGCGGAGACGGAGGTTCTGCATCGCAGCTTCACCGACCTGCCTGACGCGTCTCGACGCAATATGAGCGAGGATGTCACTTTTCCGAGCCCCGTTCGGCTGCAAAAATATGGGGATTTCGACCAAATAACGGTGTGCGGGATCGACATCACCGCCCGCACCCGTTCCGACGCCGAGGCTTGGGCTGACTGGCGTCTCGAAGACAATATCGACGAGATTGCCTGCTCTCGGCGCTATGCCGAGTGGCGCGAGCAGGCCAGCGAGCCTTTCGCCGAGTTCATGCCACTCGACCTGCCCTCTCGGGCAGATCTGGCCGCCCGTACCCAGCCCACCGAGACAGGCGCTAAGCTGAGCGCTGTCGCCTGGAACTTGACCGCTGCCGAAGATTGGAACCTGTGATGCTAGACCACCATATCGACTTCGAAACTCCCCGCACCGAAACTGTTTCGCAGATTGGCCGCGCGCTTGGCATGGCCTGGGTGGCGCAACCGCGAAACGTGCCAGAACCGAAACTCTGGGGGGGCGACCTGCTGCCCGCTGATGCCAGTGGCCGACTCGAAGACGCACTGGTGGAGCTGATCGGTGCCGCGCAGGATATGGTCGTACTGTGCAGCTTCCTGCTCGCCTCGGACCGCCTGACCGAGGCGCTTGAGACCGCCGCCTGCCGCGGCGTGCGGGTCTACATGATGCTAGCCTCTGAAGCGCGCCTTGGGCAGGAGCGAGAGGAGGACGATTTCTCGAAACGCTGCCGCAAACATCATGAGGAGATGCTGCGCCGCCTTGTCCCGCACGCCATGATCCGCAGCGCGGCGCATTATCACGCCAAGACCGTGCTGATCGACCCAAACGGCCCAAATGCGCGGGGTTGGCTGCTGACCGCCAACCTCACCTACGAAGCCATAAACCGCAACGAGGAACTGGGGCTTCGCCTGACGCCGGAGGAGGTCCACTCAGTCTTCGCTGAGTTGCGTCATGCGATCTGGGAACGCGCAGAGCACCGGATGAGCGGCACCGATTTCAAACCTGCAAGGCCCCTCGGAGCCGTCGAGCCACCCCCTGCGGGTCTGGCCCTCGTGACTTCGCCGCATCGCCGCTCGATCCGAGATACTGCCCTTGAATTGATCGAAAAGGCGGAAAGACGGATCATCGTCTCCTCCTTCGGCTGGGCGCTGGATCACCCGGTCAACCAGACCCTAGTCGCCCGCGCTAAAGCCGGGGTGAAGGTCACAGTACTCGCGCGGATCAGACCGGCGGCGATGCCCGCGCTGACCGCTTTGGCCGAAGCAGGCGCCGAAGTGTACGGTTTTAGATGGCTTCATGCAAAGGCAATCTGGACCGACCGGGACCGCGCAATGGTTATGACTGCGAACCTGGAACGCCATGGGATGGATGAGGGGTTCGAGCTTGGTTTTGCTCTGGATGGCAACCGGGCGGAAAGCTTGCAGCACATCCTCGAGGGGTGGGCAGGTGCGGCGCTAGCTCGGTTCGATCCCAGAGCGAAGGTCACGCCAAGCATGGAAAAGGTGCAACTGTGGAAGGATGGAAATCTGAAGGATCTGGAAGTCCCCGCCAACCGCTCCGTGGACTTGGGAACCGTCACGATGCACTCACTGACAGACCCGCTGCCCGAACGCCCAGATCTGCCCGCCGAACCGCCCTTGGCGCGCGAGCTGAACGTGACATGGCGCATCGATTTGCCCAGAGTTGCCAAGGGGGCGGTCCATATTGACGCAAATGGCAAGGAAGCGAAGAAGGACAAAACACCTACGACCTGGCCTGCGCTGATGCGCGAGCCTTCAGGGCGCCGGGTGGTGGTGCTGTCGGATCCCGAGCAGCTTCATACTGCCAAGCACATGGCCGAAACTACACGCGCAAAGGCCGTGGTTATGAACAGGAGTGCCAGATGAGCAGTGAAACCCTGCTGTGCTGGGCGTCGGTTAATCATGGACCCCAAGTCCTCTCCGGTGCGCTGGAGGCCTTGGCCGGACACGGCCACTCAATCGAGCGGGTGCTACTGCTGGTGCAGGAAGGGCGAGAAGTCCCCGAAGACCTGCCACAGCACCCACGGATTGAGACCATTGCGTTCGCTGTCGCCGACCCTACTGATCATGCCACGCTCTACAAGATCCTGCGGGAGGAGCTTCTGCCGCAGATCTCGGCGCTGGAAGAACCGCTGCATGTGAATATCTCGCCCGGTACGCCAGCGATGCATGCGGTCTGGCTTGTGTTGGCGACAGGCGGTGCCTTCCCGCCCGGTACACGGCTGTGGTCCTCGCAGCGACCAGATCCGGAAGGGCCGGCACGGATCGCCCCGGTCGAATTCGCTCCAACAACCTGGCTCTCGGCCCTGCGTGCAGATCTGGCGCAAACTCCGCAACGCGCCGCCTACGATCCTGAAGCGCTTTCGGCCGTCCGGCGCGCTGCGCTGGATCGGCTCGCGCGTTATGCTCGTGTTCCGGGCGTACCGCTCCTGATCCTTGGTGAACGTGGTGTGGGCAAGACGCGGGTCGTTGAAAGCCTTGTCGCAAAACTGAAAGGCGATCGACATGTCGTTACGTTCTCCTGCGGCCATTTGAAAGGCGAAGGAGCCGAAGCGCTACTGTTCGGCCATGCGGATCGCCTCCAACACAAGGCGTCTGCCGCTGACAAAGGGCTGCTGCACAAAGCGGACGGCGGGATTTTGTTCGTTGACGAGGTGCAGGACTTGCCGCGTGACACCCAGCGTCTTCTGCTGCCCGTGCTGCAAGGCAGAGTGCGCCGCTGGAGACGGCTTGGCGAGACCGAGCAACAGGGGGCAAAATTCGATCTTGTCTGCGCCTCAAATCTTCCGCTCGCCGAACTTGAGAAGACGCTCGATCCGGATTTCTTCGACCGCATCGCCCACCTGCAGGTCGAACTACCGCCCCTGCGCGACTGCCCTGCGGACCTGCGGGACGACTGGAGCCGAGTTTGGCGCGAGACAGGTTTTCCCGGTGAACCTCCGTGGAGCCCGACGCTGGAACGCGCCCTGATGGAGGCACGTCTGCCACGCAACATACGCGATCTGCAACGTCTGGCCGCGATCATCGTTTCGACGCGGCCCGATGGGCCATGGCCCGTTTCCTTACAGCGCCAGGCGCTCGAGGAGTGGCGCGCTACCGGTGCCTCTCCGCCGGGAGATTTCGGCACCGGAACTCGCAAACAGCGGCTTCACTGGTTCCAGAGGCGGTTAGCACTCTGGGCAAAGGAACGCTACGGCACATGGCAGGCGGCGGCGTCCGAACTCGCGTGCGACGAAAGCACCTTGCGGGTCGATGCCAAAGGCGAATTTCCTACTGAGAGTAAATGAGGTGCCGGATCTGAATAGAAATGATTGCTGAAGATAAGGCCCACTTGGATGCCGCTGACTATCCCCTAAGCAACAAAAAGGTTAAAAAATTGGTCAAACGCCTCTGTTTGATAGGTACACCACAAGCTAAACGACCGAACTTGAATTGGAGCGGTCATGCCTCGCGCCAAGCAAGACAGGCTGATAGGGGCCGTCCTTGCGGTGGAGAATGTCATCAGCAATACGCTGAGCAGCCTCAACTGACTGGTCCAAGTTGATTGTTAGTGCATCATCGGCCTGTGATCCATCGGGATGATGGTTTCGGGCGCTGGCGGGCGGTA
>NZ_WQDM01000014.1:0-44034 GCF_013033125.1 Ruegeria sp. HKCCA4008 | reverse complement strand
TACCGCCCGCCAGCGCCCGAAACCATCATCCCGATGGATCACAGGCCGATGATGCGCTAACAATCAACTTGGACCAGTCAGTTGAGGCTGCTCAAGCGCGCGGCCGACTGAGGGGGTAGGCCGGGGGGCGGGTTCGTCAGGTAGATGCAGCCTATCATCGAATTCTCAGCCTAGTCAGTGCGACTTAGCCACCGGCTGAGAAATCCTGTGGATGGTCGCCATGTGGTCGCCAGTCCCTGACGGGGCCACGTCGACAATCTTTTAAGTATCTGATTTTATGGTGCTGCTGGAGAGAATTGAACTCTCGACCTCTCCCTTACCAAGGGAGTGCTCTACCTCTGAGCTACAGCAGCGCTGTGGGCGGGTGATTAGACTCAAACGAAACGGGGCGCAAGGGTGTCTGGACGGTTTTTTTCACCTCCTGTAGAGAAAGATCATGACGAATAAAAATTCACCCAAAAAACAAGGCAAATCCGGGGATGCGCGCGAAGAGCGGCTGAAAGCGGCGCTGAAGGCCAATATGGCCCGGCGCAAGGCGCAGGCCAAGGCGCGGGCGGCCTCTGGGGACAAGGCCGACAAGGACAAGGGATAAGAGCAGATGGATTCGATTCTGGTGACGGGCAACGGCCCGCTGAATGGTCAGATACCGATTGCGGGGGCCAAGAACGCGTGTCTGACGCTGATGCCTGCAACCTTGCTGAGCGAAGAACCGCTGACGCTGACCAACGCACCACGTCTCAGCGACATCAAGACCATGACCGCCTTGCTGCAATCGCTGGGGGCCGAGGTGTCGTCGCTGCAAGATGGTCAGGTGATCGCGATGTCGAGCCACAGCCTGACCAGCCAAACGGCGGATTATGACATCGTGCGCAAGATGCGTGCCTCGAATCTGGTGCTGGGCCCCTTGCTGGCACGGTTCGGGCAGGCAGTTGTTTCTTTGCCAGGTGGCTGCGCGATTGGCGCCCGTCCGATGGACCTGCATGTGGAGGGGCTCGAGGCGCTGGGCGCCGAGATCGAGCTGAAGGACGGCTATCTGCACGCCAAGGCTCCGGGCGGCCTGAAAGGGGCGGTGCACGAGATGCGCTTTGCCTCGGTCGGAGCCACCGAAAACATCGTCATGGCGGCGACGCTGGCAAAGGGCACCACGGTGCTCAAGAACGCCGCGCGCGAGCCTGAGATCGTCGATCTGGTCGAATGCCTGCGCAAGATGGGTGCGCAGATTTCGGGCGAGGGCAGCTCGACCATAGAAATTCAGGGTGTCGACCGGCTGCACGGTGCCACCCATCAGGTTGTCACTGACCGGATCGAACTGGGCACCTATATGCTGGCCCCGGCGATTTGCGGCGGCGAGGTCGAACTGCTGGGCGGGCGCATGGCGCTGGTTGAATCCTTTGCGGCCAAGCTTGACGCGGCGGGGGTCAGTGTCACCGAAACCCAAAACGGCTTGAAAGTGGCGCGCAAGAACGGCCGTGTGCAGGCTGTGGATGTGGTGACCGAACCCTTCCCGGGTTTCCCGACCGACCTTCAGGCGCAGATGATGGCGCTGATGTGCACCGCCGAAGGCACCTCGGTTCTGGAAGAGCGTATTTTCGAAAACCGTTTCATGCATGCCCCGGAACTTGTGCGCATGGGTGCGAATATCGAGGTGCACGGCGGCACCGCCACCGTCACGGGTGTCGAAACCCTGAAAGGCGCCCCGGTGATGGCGACGGATCTGCGGGCTTCGGTGTCGCTGATCCTTGCCGGATTGGCGGCAGAAGGTGAGACGACGGTAAGCCGGGTCTATCATTTGGACCGCGGATATGAACATGTGGTGCGCAAGCTGGAAGGCGTGGGCGCAAAAATCGAACGGATCAAGGGCGAATGACGGACGCAAGTTTTGAAGACGGGCGTGAAGCCCCGCTGAATCTGGGGGCTGAGGATGCAGAAGACCTGAAGGTGATCTCGACCCTCGTGCAGGATGCGGTTTTTCCCGTGACCGAGATGAAATGGCAACCGTCGCACCGCCGCTTTGGCCTGTTGCTGAACCGCTTTCGCTGGGAAGACAAGGATGCCGCCGCCCGCCGTGACCGCCCCTTTGAACGGGTGCAGTCGGTGCTGGTCTTTGATTCCGTTCTGTCCGTGGCCAGTCAGGGCATAGATCGCAGTGAGAAGGACATGGTCATGTCGCTGCTGTCCGTCGAATTCGAACCCGGTGAGGATGGCGCGGGTCAGCTCTTGCTGACCCTGGCGGGTGACGGCGCGATCCGCCTGAAGGTCGAGGCGTTGGATGCCACGCTCAAGGACGTCACGCGCCCGTATCGGGCCCCATCCGGCCGGGCGCCGCAGCACCCCGAATAGATGCAGAACAAGCGCGGCATTTCTCAGGCGTTTTCAAATGTGTCCGAGGGTATTGCCCTGCGTCCGGCGACGGTGTTCGATGTGTTCGACATCAGCCGCGTGCTGATCCGGTCGATCACGCAGCTTTGTGTGGCCGATCACAACAATGATCCCGACCATCTGAAACAATGGACCGCAAACAAAGACGCGGCGACCATACGGGGCTGGTTCAAGCCGGGATCACAGATCTGGCTGGCCCAGCGTGAAGGGCAGGTGGCCGCGGTCGGTGGGTTGTTAGAAACCGGCAAGATCACCTTGCTCTATGTTGACCCGGATCACGTCGGCAGTGGGGTGGGGGCCGCGTTGCTAAAGCGGCTGGGACGGCAACTGGCCGCGTGCGGCTGTACCGAGGTGCATCTGGACGGCACGAAGACCGCCCGGGAATTCTATTTGCGCCACGGCTGGAAGGTTACCGGTCAATGCAGTGACCGTCAGGATCTGTCCTGCTTTGCCATGCGCAAATCGCTGCACCCCCGGGGCTGAGGGTTGAGGCCGCGCCCCGTGGGCGATATGTCCCGTGGCGCAACGCCCGGAGTGCCAGATCATGCCCGTTTTCCTTGACGCCACATCGCCCGATTTCGAAGCCGCCTTCCAAACCCTGCTGTCTGCCAAGCGCGAGGACAGCCCGGATGTGGACGCGGTTGTGGCGCAGATCATCGACGATGTCCGCAACCGGGGCGACGCGGCGGTTATTGAACTGACCGCGAAATTCGACCGGCTGGAGCTGACACCCGAAACGCTGGCCTTCAGCGCGCAGGAGATCGCAGACGCGGTGGCGCAAGTCGGGGCCGAAGACCGGGCGGCGCTGGAACTGGCCGCCGCCCGCATCCGGGCCTATCACGAACGTCAGATGCCCAGCGACCAAAGCTGGACGGATGAGGCCGGGGCCACACTGGGCTGGCGCTGGTCGGCGGTCTCGGCCGCCGGGCTTTATGTGCCGGGCGGGCTGGCTTCATACCCGTCTTCGGTTCTGATGAACGCCATCCCGGCCAAGGTGGCGGGGGTTGAACGGCTGGCCATTGTTGTGCCCACGCCGGACGGGCAGGTGAATCCGCTGGTTCTGCTGGCTGCGCAACTGTCGGGTGTGGACGAGGTCTATCGCATCGGCGGCGCGCAGGCCGTGGCGGCGCTGGCCTATGGCACCGACACCATCGCGCCGGTCGACAAGATCACGGGCCCGGGCAACGCCTTTGTGGCGGCGGCCAAACGGCGGGTGTTCGGCAAGGTGGGCATCGACATGATCGCAGGCCCTTCCGAGATTCTGGTCATCGCCGACAAGGACAACGACCCCGACTGGATCGCGCTGGATCTGCTCAGCCAGGCCGAACACGACGAAAGCGCGCAGTCGATCCTGATCACGGATGACGCCGCTTTTGGCCACAGCGTTGCGAAGGCGGTCGAAAAGCGCCTCGAAACCCTGCAACGCCGCGCCATCGCCGGGGCCAGCTGGCGCGACTTCGGCGCCATCATAACCGTCCGTGATCTGAACCAGGCTGCAATCCTGTCGAACCGTATCGCCCCGGAACATCTGGAGCTTTGCGTCGCAGACCCGGTGTCGCTGAGCGAAAAAACCATCCACGCCGGGGCCATCTTTCTGGGCCAGTACACGCCCGAAGCCATCGGCGACTATGTCGGTGGACCCAACCACGTGCTTCCGACGGCCCGGTCCGCGCGGTTCTCGTCCGGGCTCAGCGTGATGGATTTCCTCAAACGCACCACGCTCAGCCAGATGACCCCCGAGGCCCTGCGCGCCATCGGGCCCGCCGCTGAACAACTGGCGCAATCAGAAAGCCTCGAGGCGCACGGCCTTTCTGTCACAGCGCGTCTGAACCGCCTGAATGGCTGAAATGACGCAAAGACCGGACACATATGGCTCTTCTCTGCGTTGCCGACTGGATTCCGTTGATATAGGTCTGTGCTGACAAAAGGATTGTAGCCATAACGATGACCCGCATTTCGCATATCGAACTGGATGACCGAAACCTGCCGCCGCCGACCCCCGAGATCGAGCAGGAACGCAAGGTTGCCATCTATGATCTGCTGGAAGACAACAGCTTTTCGCTGCCCAATCGGGATGACCGCGTCATTCCTGATGGGCCTTACCACGTGCAACTGTCGATCCGCGACAAACGGCTGGTCTTTGATATCGCGACCGAAGAGAATGAAAAAGCCGCCGAATTTCACCTGTCGCTTGGCCCGTTCCGGCAGGTGGTCAAGGATTACTTCCAGATCTGCGAAAGCTATTTCGACGCGGTCAAGTCGCTGCCTCCCAGCCAGATCGAGACCATAGACATGGCCCGCCGCGGCATCCACAACGAAGGCAGCCGCGTGCTACAGGAACGGCTGGAGGGAAAGGCAGAAGTGGATACCGATACCGCCCGGCGCCTGTTCACGCTGATCTGCGTTCTGCATTTTGGGGGCTGACGGGTGAAGCCTCTGCCGCAGTCGGTCCTGTTCTGTTGCGACCACAACTCGGTTCGATCTCCGATGGCCGAGGGGCTGATGAAGAAGTTTTACGGCACGGGCACCTATGTGCAGTCCGCAGGCGTGCACAACGATCTGGAGATTGACGGGTTCTGCATCGCGGCCTGCCACGAGGTGGGTGTGGAACTGTCCCGTCACCGCTCGCGGTCCTTTGACGAGATGCAGGAATGGGGCGACGATCTCAGCTCGTTTGATCTGGTCGTGGCACTTTCGCCCGCCAGCCAGCGCCGGGCGCTGGAACTGACCCGGGTTTTTCACCTCGATGTCGATTATTGGCCAATAATGGACCCTACCGGGTTGGGCGAGACCCGCGAAGAAAAGCTACATCACTACCGACAGACCCGCGATCAGATCATCAAACATCTGAAAGACCGCTGGGGCGAACCTACGGAGTGACCATGAACCAGACCGTCAAAACCTATTTCGAAGCCTTCAATGCCGGTGACGTGGATGCCATGCTGGCCTGCCTGTCCGACGACGTGGCCCATCACGTGAACGAAGGCCAGATCCGCATTGGCAAGGACAAATTCGCCGCGTTCTGCGCGCATATGAACCGCTGCTACAAAGAAAACCTGACCGACATCGTCGTGTTCGAAGCCGAAGGCGGCACCCGCGCCGCAGCCGAATTCATCGTCAACGGAACCTATTTGGAAACCGATGATGGCCTGCCGGATGCGCATGGCCAGACGTACCGCCTGCCTGCCGGCTCGTTCTTCGACCTGAAGGATGGCAAGATCACCCGCGTCACAACCTTCTACAACCTGGCGGACTGGACCAAACAGGTTTCGAATGGCTGAGGTCACCGCCGTCCGCCCCCTGACCGGAGCGGCTCTGGAAGCCGCCCTGGATGACGTCGCCCGGCTGCGCATCAAGGTATTTCACGCCTGGCCGTATCTTTACGATGGCGACCTGGAATATGAACGGAAATACCTGCAATCCTACCGCGACAGCGACAAGGCCATCGTGGTGGGCGCATTCGACGACGACCGCCTGATCGGCGCATCAACCGGCGCCCCTCTGACCGACCACGCCGAAGATTTCGCGGCGGCCTTCGAGGGCACCGGGTTTGATCTGAAGGACATCTTCTATTGCGCCGAATCGGTGCTGCTGCCCGACTATCGCGGGCAGGGTGTCGGTCACAAATTCTTCGACGCCCGCGAAGCCCACGCCCGCGCGCTGGGTTTCACCAAATGCGCGTTCTGCGGCGTGCAACGCCCGGCAGATCATCCGATGCGGCCCGACGATTACCGCCCGCTGGATGCCTTCTGGCGCGCGCGGGGGTATGAACCATTGCCCGGTGCGATCGCGCAGTTTTCGTGGAAAGATATCGGGCAAGAGGGCGAGACCCAGAAGCCGTTGCAGTTCTGGATCCGGGATCTCTGAACGCCAAACGCAGAAGAAATTCCCGAATCATGTTAGTGTTGGGTTTTCTGTGAGGGAATTGCCATGAAACGCTATGTTATCGAACGCGATCTTCCGGGTGTCGGTTCCATGTCCGGTGACGAACTGTGCGGCGCGTCTGCGAAGTCGAACGAAGCGCTGGCGCAAATACCCGGCGTGCAGTGGGAGCATTCCTATGTTGCTGGTGACAAGACCTTTTGCATCTATCTGGCCGAGAGCGAGGACGCGATCCACAAGCATGCGGAACTCAGCGGGTTCCCGGCCAACACGATCACCGAAGTGACCACGATCATCGATCCGACGACCGCAGGGTAATTGGGCTGTACTCCGGTCTGCGTCCGCGACTAAGGTCATGCGAATTTGACCGCACGGGGACGCTGCCATGAAAGTCGCAACTGCCGCCTACAACCTCGACTGGCTCGACAGCTGGGCGCAATACGAAGACAAGCTTGAGGGGTGGGTGTCCCAGGCCGCAGGGCAGGGGGCCGAATTGTTGGTCTTTCCCGAATACGGCGCGATGGAGCTGTCGACCCTCGACGGGGCCGAGGTTGCCGGCGATTTGGAGCGGTCGGTCCGGGCCGTGTCCGACCGGATGGAGGATGTACAAAACCTGCACACCCGCCTCGCCAGGACGTACAAAACCTACATTCTGGGTGCGTCCGCGCCGGTTGTGGATGGCCCTGGGCGTCCGGTGAACCGTGCCGCCTTCTATGCGCCGGATGGCAGTTGCGACCATCAGGACAAACAGATCATGACCCGGTTCGAACGCGAGGATTGGGACATCGCCCCGGGTGGTCCGCTCAAGCTGTTCGACACCGCGCTGGGCAAGATCGGTGTGTTGATCTGTTATGACAGCGAGTTTCCGTTGCTGGGCCGCGCGTTGAACGAAGCAGACCTGATTCTTGTGCCATCCTGTACCGAAGCGCTTTCAGGTTACTGGCGCGTGCGGATTGGCGCAATGTCAAGAGCTTTGGAAAATCAATGTGTTACGGTTATGGCCTCGCTGGTCGGGAACAACGAGTGGTCCGAGGCGGTGGATAAGAACACCGGGACCGGAGGCGTCTTTGGCCCGCCCGACAAGGGATTTCCGGCCACCGGTGTGCTGGCCGAAGGCACTTTGAATCAGCCTGGCTGGACCTATGCGGATGTCGACCTGTCAGCCATCGTCGAGGTCCGCGCAGACGGTCACGTGCTGAACCGAACCCATTGGGAGGAACAGGCCGCTCGAGTCGAATCGGTCACAATATCCGCTCTTTAGGTGATTCCGCCCTTGAAATAAGGCCGAAATAGGCTCATTTAAGCGCACACCCCCGCAGATTCTGCGGGTGCAACGTAATGATGGAGACAACATGGCCAAGGAAGATACGCTCGAATTTCCCGGTGTCGTGAAGGAACTCCTGCCTAATGCGACGTTTCGGGTCGAGCTGGAAAACGGCCATGAGATCATCGCACATACGGCAGGCAAGATGCGCAAGAACCGCATCCGTGTTCTGGCCGGCGACAAGGTTCAGGTCGAGATGACCCCATATGATCTGACCAAGGGTCGGATCAACTATCGCTTCAAGTAACGCCTGCCGCAATGGCGTTCATTCTCGGATCGGGCAGCCCAAGACGGCTGGACCTGCTGGCCCAGCTTGGCGTGCGGCCCGATGCCATTTGCCCTCCTGACATCGACGAAACGCCTTTGAAGGGCGAGCTTCCAGTTCCGTATTGCCACCGCATCACGCGCCAAAAAGTGCAGGCTGTTCAGGCGGATAGAGGTGACGTTACCCTCTGTGCAGATACCACCGTGGCCTTGGGGCGTCGGATTCTGGGTAAGCCCGAGGATGTGGGGCAGGCAGCGGAGTTTCTGCATTCCCTGTCTGGTCGTCGTCACCGCGTGATCACCTCGGTTGCGGTCCGGCGCGGAGACCGTGTGCTACAGCGTGATGTCGTCTCACAGGTCAAGGTCAAACGTCTGTCGGATGTCGAGATCAACGCCTATCTGGCGACCGGAGACTGGTGCGGCAAGGCAGGTGCCTATGCGATTCAGGGGCCCGCAGGGGCTTTCATTCCATGGATTTCGGGGTCGTTTACTGGCATCGTCGGCCTGCCCCTGTCCGAGACCGCGGCCTTGCTGCAAGGCATCGGCTATCCACTGTATCGAGAGGCATCATGAAAGGTCGCACCATTGTTCTGGACCACATCCAAGGCCGCGAAGCGGCTGCGCTGATGGTTGACGGCAAGTTGGATGACTTCTTGATAGCCACAGACGCACCCGCGCCCGGCACGATCTACCGCGCCCGCGCTGACCGCCCGGTCAAGGGGCAGGGCGGAATGTTCCTGACCACGCCAGATGGCCCTGCTTTCCTGCGACAAGTCAAAGGCTTGGGTCCCGGCGCCCTGTTGTTGGTACAGGTCACCGGCTTTGCAGAGCCCGGCAAAGCCATACCGGTGAGCAATCGCATCCTTTTCAAAAGCCGCTATGCGATTGTTACGCCGGACGCTCCGGGCCTGAACATTTCGCGCAGTATCAAGGACGAGGACATACGAGATCAACTGCTTGAAATCGCGCACGAGCAGATGGGTGACAGCGCCTATGGATTGATCCTGCGCTCCTGCTGCGCGGGTGCGGATGCCGAAGAGATCTCGGAAGACATCTCGGCCATGTTGACGCAGGCCGAGCAGGTGATGAATGACGACGGGACCGAGCCTGAACTTCTCAGCGAGGGTGACAGCCCCCATATCCTTGCCTGGCGCGACTGGACCGACCCGGCCGAAGTCGTGACCCAGGAGGGCGGGTTCGAAACCCACGGCGTTCTGGATGCGTTGGATACCGTGCGTGGAGCGTCCGAGCCTTTGCCGGGCGGGGGGCATCTTTACATCGAACCCACACGCGCATTGGTCGCCGTGGATGTGAACACCGGAGCGGACACCTCGCTCGCGGCGGGCACCAAGGCCAATTTCGCCTGCGCCAAGATGCTGCCCCGTGCTTTGCGCGTACGTGGGCTGGCTGGTCAGATTACGCTGGACCTCGCGCCCATGCCAAAGAAGGATCGCCGCGGGTTCGAATCCGCTTTACGTAATGCGTTCAGATCAGACCCGGACGAGACGATTCTTGCAGGTTGGACCCCGCTGGGCCACTTTGAGTTGCAGCGAAAGCGTGGTCGCGTTCCTGTGATGGAGGTCCTGAAATGAGCTGCCCGATTTGCGGTGCCGAGACCGAGCAGAAGTTTCGTCCGTTTTGTTCCAGGCGCTGTGCGGACATTGATTTGGCCAAGTGGCTGAACGGGTCCTACTCGGTTCCGTCGCAGCGCGAAGAGGACCTTGAAGCCGAGGATGACACGCAGGACTTTACACCAAAGCGACCACATTGAAAAAATGTGAAAAAGCCTCTGGACACCGCTGGTAGCAAGTCATAGAAGGCCCCCACCCAACGACGAACGTCGTTCCCGTGCCCGGGTAGCTCAGGGGTAGAGCAGTGGATTGAAAATCCTCGTGTCGGTGGTTCGATTCCGCCCCCGGGCACCACAAAATCTTCCTGTTGTTTCCGAAATCGTTTGATACTAGATTGTTTTTGCTGGGTATCGTCGTGATTTATGTCCGGCATCGTCCCAGGTGGTCCAGCCAAGTGTACCCCAAAAGGGGGTATCAATCTGGGGTACCGTTTCGATCAAGAAAAGAGGTACCCCCATGTCGGTTCTAAGTGACGCAAAGATTCGAGCGCTGAAGCCGAAGGACAAACCTTTCAAGACAGCCGACTTTGACGGGTTATTCCTACTCACAAAGCCTAATGGATCTAAACTGTGGCGTTTCAAGTATCGCTGGTTGGGCAAGGAGAAACTGCTGGCTTTGGGTAAATACCCGGATGTTTCATTGAAGCAGGCCCGATCTAAGCGCGATGAGGCTCGATCATTGCTAGCGGTCAACCAGGACCCATCGGCAGTATTAAAAAAGAAGAAGGCAGAACAGGTAGCTGAGCATTATGCTACCTTTTCGCGGTTAGCATCGGATCTTTTGGAGAAAAAGCGCAAAGAAGGAAGGGCGTCGGCAACCCTCTCTAAAACAAGTTGGCTTCACGATATGCTGTGCGCAGAAATTGGATCAATGCCCATAGCGCAGATAACTGCACGTGATGTTCTGGTGCCGTTAAAGAAAGCCGAGGCAAAAGGAACTTACGAAACAGCATTGCGTATGCGTTCAGCTGCTGGAGCAGTATTTAGATATGCGATTTCGCAGGGCCTCATTGACAATGATCCCACTTTTGGCTTGAAAGACGCCCTCGTGCGACCCAAACCAAATCACCGTGCAGCAATCCTTGACCCGGAAGGCGTAGGGGCTCTTTTAAACGCCATCGACGGATTCGAAGGTCAGCCAACTACCAGGATTGCGCTCCAACTTTTGGCACTAACTGCTCTAAGACCTGGGGAGCTTCGCATGGCTGAGTGGTCTGAAGTTGATGAAAGCGGCACTGTTTGGATAGTCCCGGCTCATCGCGCAAAAATGCGCCGCCCTCACGCAGTACCACTTTCGAACCAGGCGCAATTCAAACTTGCAGAATTAAAGAATTTGACTGGTTGGGGAACGTACCTTTTTCCGTCTATTCGATCATCCAAACGATGCATGAGCGACAACACTCTCAACGCTGCTCTTCGCAGAATGGGTTATGGCAAAGAAGAGATGTCAGCACACGGTTTTCGTGCAATATTCTCTACGCTAGCCAATGAAGCAGGTTGCTGGCACGCCGACGCGATAGAGAGGGCTCTTGCGCACGTTGAAGGTAACGAGATTCGCCGAGCTTATGCTCGCGGACAGTACTGGGATGAGAGAACCCGGTTGTCTCAGTGGTGGGCTGACTATTTGGACCAGCTTAGAACGGCCAAGAAGTAGTATAGGTTCCAATTTAGCCAATTGAGTTAGGTTTAACGAAATCACTATTGTACCAACCAGTTTTACGCCGACATGTTTGGATTAACGTTTCACGGTTTGTTCGTAGAACAGCCAGAATGCAAAGCCCAATGATTGTCTTCGTTGGGCCGACGCCCAACTATGCCGCCTTTGGTTACATGCTGTGCTAGGTTGTGGTTTCGGACGTCTCTTAGTCGTTTAGTTTCCGAGCGGCTTGCTTCTCTTCATACTGCTTCCACAACCCCGTATGTCCATTTTGTCTTGCGTTTGCCAGCCACAGCTTCTTTCGGGCATCAGGCATTTCCATTGACCGGTACTTTCCACCTGAGAATTTTGGCCAATCTATCGCTAAACCAAGTTTGACCATTTCAGCGGACAAATCACGGCCGTCCTCAAGGTAGCATTTTGCAACAGCCCGTCCGTGGGCGTCTTGCTCGGTCACTTCTGCCCTAATTTTTTGACCTTTGCAGAGTGAAACGAGTGCCCATTTTGCCTTCTTTCCGTAGGGGTGATCCATCTCAGGAGCATCTACGCCAAACAGACGGATCTGGGTTTTCTTTATTACCAATGTATCGCCATCTACTACGTACGCCGAACCCGTTACTATGGATACTTCGGGTCTGGGTAACTTGTGGGCAGCATCAAAGCGCTGTGGCTGCGAAGTGCGCCGTCCTTCGTTTGAGGTTAATCTTGGTTTCTCATGCACACCTGACTGGCTCGGACGAGTCGTTGTGTCACCAGGCCTGTTGCTGCGAACTGTCAAATACACCGCACCAGCCAAACCCAAACCCAAAACTATCAAGATTTCCACGAACCAGGCCCCCAAAAAGTTAGTTCAACCAATATTGTCACACCGGATCAGGATCGACCCAAGCACACGTCGGGGTTGATTTGCTAGGGACATCTTATATTCAATCGGAGAGATGTGACTGATTTGCTTCGCTGAGCGATCTCACGCCTAGGACTGCGAGACAGTTGGTCTCTACTTACTTAGTTCCCCAGAATAACAACCTGAATTTCAGGTAGTTGGTGTTCTTTGCCAATACTAGAACTACGGGCGCAAGTTGGCGGGAACTCACAGAAGAATGGCAGTTCCGCGCAAGCAATTGCTTCGTAGCGCCCAGATATGCAACCCAGGGTGAAAAGTCTTAATGAATGATTAAGTGACGAACTATCGCGTGATGAGTGTGGAGCAAGATGTAATATGACGGAGAACAAGGATCGCTTGACGGCGGAGGAAGCAAAGGGACTTCGGACTGCTAAAGAACTAGAAGGTCATCTAGCGTGGTTAGACACTTTTACGCCCGCTGCCTTGGGTGTTCTGGCCATCGCATCTGGTATTTACACCTATCTCGGGGTGTCCTCATTGCTCGAAGACAACGGCGCAGTCTCATTCTTCGCAGCCGTTGCGTACTCAATCGCTGTCTCTGTCGGCATCTTCGTCTTTTGGAGCTACATGCTCCGTCTGCTGCCTTCAATGCGTACGGCTAGTGGCTTCATTGGTTTGACGATCTCCACGATTGTTGGCTCTGTCGCCATTATCGCCATGTCTAGCTGGCTGAACGCAGCCGCACTGGCAGGTTCGGCGGCAGTCGAACAACACTTGGAGAACACTGTCCGTGACTACCAAGCTGCTCTCGAGCAAGCCCACGACATAGCCCTCAGTGGTCAAGCGTTGGGTCGCGAGGTGGAACGCGCCCGCCAGAGTTTTGAAGAGCTGGCTGAACTCGAGCAGTCCGGAGACCTCTCAGGTACCGCCGGTCGGGGTGCCGTGTTTCGTGTGCTGACACAAAAAGCCGAGGAGTTGCGAAACCTTGAAGAGCAGATCGCGGCGCAGCAAGAACCCATCGAGGAAGCCTTCCAACAAGGCAACGAAATCCTCGCGAAAATGCGCGAGCTTACTGTAGCGCCCGGTCCAGTGGATCGCCGTTCGGTTCAGTTTTCCGAGGAAAGCGTGAAGCTGGCGGGTGTTATCTCGCGCCTCAACCAGTACAGCGTGGCACCACTTGTTGCTCGTGCTGCTGAGGACCTGCCATCCTCGGTCGTACTTCCAGAGCTTGATGGGCGCAGTTCCGACGTACGAGACGCGCAATCGTCCACAATCAACTCCGTTTTGAATGCGCTGGACCAACGCAGCAAGACACTCAAGAACGCCGCTGACGAGGTATTGGACATGGAGCCGCCCATCGAGACGGCGTACAACCCGATTTCCAGCGCCGATGCAGTAATCAAGTACGCCCACAACTTCGTACCTTCGTGGGCAGGAGCTATTGCCATCGACTTGTTGCCCGCCGTGTTGGTGTTTGTGCTGGCTATCACACAGGCCGCCATCCGCAGCGGCAAGGACGGCATGAGCATCGAGGATACTCTGACACTTGCTGACCTCAGAGCCGCAATGAACGCCATGAAGGACGTAGAGGCGACAATGGGCGTGGCCGACGCAGCTATCCTCAACCGCGCTACTCCACAAAAAGATGAAACGTGATGAACTTACTAAGTCGTCTCGATCCTCGTTCAGGGCTGCGCTACGTACTGATCCTGCAGCTCGCCATTGCAGGCGTTCTGATAGCGTCGGACGTTCTTGGTGTAGTGCCAAGCCCGTTCAAGGAGCGGGTTGAACTCCCGACTGGTCCGATATCCCCCGGAGATCAGCGTCGAGAGTATCGCACTGATCGTAGCGATCCGTCGCTTCTGCCGCAGGATGGACCTCTCGACGTACCCGTGCCAGAGGCTTTTCCTAACCGGTTGGACTTCTCAGTTCAGGAAGTCGAAGGACTAGGTAGGATACTGCTTCTTAGCGGCCAGATAGAGGTGGACGACTCGGCCCGTTTCGCTTCGTACCTGTCCGACATGCAGGAGAAGCCCGACCTTGTGGCTCTCCACAGCCCGGGAGGAGTGGTTTCCGAGGCACTGTCCATTGGTAAGCAGGTGAGAGGTGCTGAGCTTGCTACTGCCGTTCTAGCTGGTTCGATGTGCGTATCGTCATGTCCTTACGTCCTTGCAGGCGGTGAGGAACGCATCGTCTCTCTTCGCGGCATTGTAGGTATGCACCAGCACTACTACGACCAGCCTCGCTTAATTCCTGTCGTCTTCGCAGTAGAAGGCATCCAGAAGGGGCAAGGAGAGACGATGCAGCACCTGATTGACTTGGGTGTCGACCCGTCATTGATGCTGTTTTCACTGAACACCCCACCCGAAGAAATTTATGCGCTTATCAAGGAAGAACTCGTGGATACCCGCATAGCAACCCAAATTATCGATTAACACGAGACATCGAGGACTTCGCCTTGTTCAACAAGCTAACCATAGCCTTGGCGTTTTTCGCCACTACCGCAGCCGCCGGTGGCCTCCAAGTGCGCGACGCCGACACGATCGTTGTCGATGGCACTCCAGTCCGTTTGAACGGCGTGGATGCGCCGGAGCTTGGCACTCGTTCTGGTCAGGATGCTAAACGCTGGATGGTGAACTTTCTTCGCGGCAAGAACATCGAGTGCAGTCTCAATGGCGAGCGCACCCATGATCGCTGGGTTGGTGTTTGTTACGCGGACGGACAAGACATTGGTGCTGCAGTGATTGCTGCGGGGCATGCTCTGGATTGCGCGAGGTACTCGGGTGGGCGCTATAGGCATTTGGAAACCCCGGCTGCTAAGTCTCGTTTGAAGCGGGCAGGGTACTGTAGGTAACATGCAACGGTAGCGTAGGAAGAGCTCATTGGAGTAAAGCCCGTAGGGTTACTTCTATCGACATATACGACTGTGATTGACCCACGAGGTATCGCTGAAGGTCGTCGCCTCGGTGTTCACTTCATTGTTGGTTGGCCCGGTTTAACTGTTCCGGCTTGATTGTTGTTGTATCTGAAGTGGCATCATTGACTCATTTGCACTGTACAGGCACCAACGCACAAAACAGCTTTCTTCGTTTCCAATTTGAAATGACAAAATGACATTGCCTGAAAACACATATGAAGTGGCCGCGAGGGAGGTATTCGAAAAGCATTTTCCCAGCCATCCGCCTTTTCTGGTGGAGTTGCTATCTAAAGTGCTTGGCTCGGTGTTGTCGGCAAGCATTGGAGGTCGAATCGGAAGAACGCATGAACAAAGTGTTAGGTCGGCAGCGAACCAGCTTGAGCAACTTCACGGCAGTCTCAGTGCTTCATTAAAGGCAATTTCTTCGCTGAGTAATTTAGGGCAAGAGATTTTGTCTCGAGCAATGATAGGTCTCCTTGATGGCGATGATATGAAGCTCGGTGCTTACTATTATCCAGATGTGCGAATGGGCTATGCACACAAAGTCGCCGAAGCGGAATGCCAAATCAAAAGCTTGCGCAACCAGACGGCTCTGGCACTTAACGTTGCTAGGGGTGCCGAGAAAATAAGAGGCCGTGGACGGCCAACCAAAGATGATGCCTTAAGCATAGCACAACACTGTGCATTGGCATTTCAGGTGCTCGGGGGGATTCCTTCCAAACCTTCTTGGGATCCCTACGAATCTGAATCCTACGGAAAGTTCTACTTCTTTGTAAAAGATATGTTCGCTGCAGGATCTGTGGAGGCAAATCCCGAAGAGTATTCCAAGCAAGCTGTTGAGTTTTTGAAGAAAATTAATTGATCTGATTTTTTGATTTTCCTCCATTATCTCTTTCTTTTGGTTTCCGTCACGGTTTGGTCATGTTCGACCAGTGCCGAGAGAAACCGATATGCAGAACAAACTAATCCGTCGTCCGGAGGTAGAAACGCTGACAGGCCTTTCCCGTTCGACCATTTATGAGTGGATCAATTCTGGACGTTTCCCAAAGCCACTACAGTTGGGTCCTAGGACAGTTGCTTGGCGAGAAGCTGATATCTTGGAGTGGATTGAAAGTCGCCCAGTTGCTGGAAAGGTGCTGCAGTGACTTACCCAAATAAGTTTGCATTGCAACGAAATGGTCTTTGGTTCGAGAACTATATTGTCGGACCGTGTCCGGTGTGCCAGCCCGACGCACGAGGGGATCAAAGTACGCTTTCCATTTCTGAAGGATCGGGAGGGCGGTTGCTAGTCCATTGCAAGAAGATCGCTTTTGGGTTTCGCGAAATCCTGGGCCACGTAATCGCATTTACCGAACACCTTGCTCCATCGGTTTCTGCCTCCAGAAACGATGCACGCCTCTGCGCTCTGCGCCACGGTGGCGTGTGCTGGTCAAACTAACAGGAGGCAATACCGTGAGCGGATTCCTAAAAGCGCAGCGAAACAGGTTTGACCATCACCTTTTTGTCAAAGAAAAGTTCTGCCGTGGTTACGCCTGGGACTGGTTAGTTGCACAGGCCGCTTGGAAGAACGTCATTGTTGACGTTTCGGGAAAGTCAATCCACCTGAAACGAGGTCAACTCTGCCACTCTATCCGTTTCATTGCTACCAAATGGAATTGGTCGAAAAGCGCTGTCGACCGTTTTCTCACCCGGTTAAAAAACGAGACAATGATCGAGACAGTGGCCGGGACAGGTTGCCTTATCATAACCATTTGCAACTACGACAAATATCAAGGCAGCACAGCGGGGACGGGACAGAAAGCGGACCAGTCACCGGGACAGAAGCGGGACAGAAGCGGGACAAAGATAAAGAAAGATAAGAAGATAGAAGAAGATATAGCGGCAATTCTTGCCGAATGCTGTTCGCCGCAAGTCGCCTTAGATTTTATTGAGTATCGGCGAGAGCTTAATGCGCCGTTAACTCCGCATGCAGCGAAGATTATGGTGGCGAAGCTGGGTGAGCATCCGAACCCCGACGACGTATTTAACTTGTCCATTCAGAACGGGTGGAAAGGCATTTTCCCAGAAAACGTAGGAACCAAGCTTCGGGTTGTCGGGGAAACCGAGCAATTCGGTGCGTTTGGGCGCATTCCGCTTAGGGGGTAACTATGATTTTTGATCAAGACGCCTTCGAGGAACGAGCAGCAATCATGGAATACCTGGGTGGGCTGTCCCGCTTCCGAGCGGAAACCTTAGCTGCAGCGGCCCAAGGGGTAACACGATGGGAGGCACTAAGCCATGTCGCTAACCGAGTTGTTGAGCAAGCGCGAGATCCGCGTTCAGCGCTGGCACGACAGACGGGCCAGGACGCAATGCCCGAAGTGCAGCCCTTACCGGCGGAAGAAGTTTGACCCATGTTTGAGCGTTTCGGAAACGGAAGACGGTGTCGTTTGGTTTTGTTGGCACTGTGGTTGGAGCGGGGGTGAGTTCGATGGACGTGATGAAATGGCTACAGGATGTTCGCAAACTGGACGGAGCGCTATTAGCGGATATGAAGGTCAAGCAGGTCGATCATCCTCAACTCGGCACGGCAATAATGTTCCCGTATTCGCGCAACGGCGAGCCTTACGCTGGTAAGTTTCGGGCGGCTGAGTGCAAGGACTGGCGCAGCACCCAAGGGATCAGCCGGGGGCTGTACAATGAGGATGCGTTAAAAGACAAAGGCCCAATTGTCATCACCGAGGGTGAAATTGATTGTCTTTCGGTAATGCAGGCAGGGTTTCTGCGAGCGGTGTCGCTACCGGATGGCTGGACCCCAGACGGTGGTAAACGAGATTGTCTGCTGGTTGAAGAAGCAAGGTTGCGCAATTCGCCCTATGTGATCGTGGCAGGTGACAATGACGAAGCCGGGGCCAGTCTTCCCAAGACTGTGGCAAACATTCTTACGGGACACGATGTACGCTATGTAACATGGCCGGAAGAATGCAAAGATGCCAACGACGTCCTGATGTCTTTTGGAGAGAGCGGGCTTTCCCGGTGCCTTGTGGAGGCCAAACCAGTAGACCCGCTAGGTGGATTTATCACCGGGATATCAGACCTTCCTCCATTGCCACCGCGTCGAGTTCTTCGGATTGGAACGGCCCCCTTCGACTACGGTCTGGGGTTCGAGGTGGGTGCTATGTCGGTGGGAACCGGAACGCCGGGATCGGGCAAGTCTACGTTCACCACTTTCGCCGCTTATCAGATTGCGCGAAAAGAAAACATCAAGGTCGGGATGTTGTCCTTCGAAACCCATCCTTACCGAACCCGAGATCATCTTGCCAGATTGCACACCGGCAGAGCCTGGGACACCCTCTCCAACGCCGAGCAGGCGCTTTGTGGACAAGACCTGGATTGCTTGTTTCGCATCGTTCATCGGAAATTTGATGAAACCAAGCACCATCTGGGTTGGCTTAAGTCGATGATTTACACATTGGCGATACGCGATAATTGCAAGTTCATCGTCGTGGACCCCTGGAACGAGTTAGAACACTTGCCGGAGCCGGGCGAGAGCGTCACTAACTACATTAATTTCGCGCTGCAACAGATACGCACCTGGGCGGAACGGTTCGACACACATGTCTGCGTAATCGCCCATCCGCGGAAAATGCCGACCGATGGGAGACCAAGGCCTCCGACTGGCTATGACATTGCGGATAGTGCGGCCTTTGCCAACAAGCCAAGTCTAGGCTTCACTGTCCATCAAGATGAGAACGCAAGCGGCGAACAATTTGTCAGTATCATTACCTGGAAAGTCCGGGATACGCAGCTGTATGGCTTCGAAAAAGGTCAAATTCGTTTGACATATGATCAGGCGAGCATGTGCTACCAAAAATTGGACAGTGCCTCAGGGCTCAGCAAATAGCGGTAAGAAAGTGTCACGGATTGAGGTTACTCGTAAGGCAAGTATTGAAGAATAAAGATGAGAAATCCAACGAACCGCGAACCGAAATACACCGAGGATTTCGCGCATCATGGGGTTTGCAGACTATGCTAATAAATGTTGGTGTTTTCTGATGGGACGCCCGACCAATTTTGAGAAGAAATTCCGTGCGCGTTGTAAAGACGACCCCATAGACTTGGGCGCGCTTCTATCACGTTGGCGGCCTTGCCCTGCGGAAGCGCACAAACACAGAAACTACCAAAGGGATTGCTCTCAGTGCCACGGCGTAAACTGCAAGCGCATGGCGGAACTGGGCTTAAATGATGGTGCAGAACCATTGCCTAAGTCAGAGCGCCCGGAGTGCGGTGCAAAAACCCGAGCAGGAGGCCAATGTCAGGCCCGGGTTGTACCTGGAAAGCGGCGTTGCAGGTTGCATGGCGGCCTCAGCACCGGCCCGAAGGTGAAGCGAAGAGTTAAGCCCAATCTTTAACCAGACGGCGACTGAAGGGAGGCGATGCGATACCTCTTTAGACTATAGGCATCCCTGGCCAAAAACAGCGGAATAAATCGGTAAAATACGACAAGTGCCGATACAAACGGTGCAACCGCATCGAGATCATGTTCGGCAAACTGAAGGATTGGCGGCGTGTGGCAACTCGATACGACAGGTGCCAAAGGTCTTCCTGTCTGCCATCACCATCTCCGCGAGTATGGCTTGCGAAATCAGTGAGTTCGAGGCAAAGGAGTAGAACTAGTAGAGCCATAGTAGGGCCAGGGAGGAGAAGGTTACCGGTGTAGCTCAGCTGGTAGAGCACGTCATTCGTAATGATTGGTCAAACTCTGTCCAATGTCTTCCGTGTATAAAGCGGTCCGTGCTGCTGCCTTCAATCTGCCGACCTCAAAACTGACTACTAGTGAGGCCGTTGGCGAACTCCCTTGAGGGCCGGTTGTTTAGCGGGGCTGGAGAATAGTTGGTCGTGCGACAATAGCGGGATGACCAATGCTTCCCGAACGCTGATGAGCTGACCTCTCGGTAGCAACTTCACAAGAGCTTGTGCCAAACGGCAGCGGTGTGTGCGGGTCATGTAGTCGAAATGCGAGTCTGAGAAGTCAGTAGAACCCCACTTCGCGCACGTCGATTTCGGCCTGGTGGTCGCGGCCATAGGCGACGACAGCGGTTGAACTCAGACTATCCGCTCGGGGAACAGCTCTGAGGAGACGGCCGGATCACCTGAATGTGTCGAACGGTAAGCGCACCTCGCCCAAATGTCCCGTCACCTCCAAACCGGCCTGGTAGTATTGCCAAGGTATCCTCCGGTGGATTTCATTAGCTGTGCAGGCCTCGATTTGAGCTTGCGCCTACTGCGGTTCGGATGAAAAACCGATCTCAGATCCAGGTGAAGACCAACGTCAGCTACACAAGCTCGACATAACCGATCAACTCAGCGGAGTAGCTTCCGTCACCGCTTGCCGCCCCTTTATGTATCAGTTCCCTCTGCAAGGATGGTTCGACTACTTGGGTAAAAAGCTCCAATCTCTGATCGACGCTCAATGCAGGTGATCCAGGCGAGTACCTTAAGAATTTCTCCAGTTGCCTCTCAATTGCTGGCACTCTCGTTCCATCAAGTGAAATGGCTATTGGTTGGATAGTCAGTCGCTTTTCACCTTGGCTATTGGTTGCCTCAACCAGCCACATCGATAAAACCGCTGGTCCCGCTCCGTTGCCATTTAGCGCAACGCCCAGATTTTCGGGGCTCAACGACCTCCAACTCTCAAGTTCTTCCTGCACAGTTGGATGATCAAGGCCTAGCAAATCGTAGTTGTCGGACGAAGTTGCAACATCGCGATTGAGAGTGAAGCGGATTCGCTTAGCACCATCCTCGGTGAGCAGGTCTATGGTTTCGGAATCGACTTTAGCAAGCTGTAGATTTCTATCAGCGAGTGCTCGCTTCAGAAACTCAATAAGCCGCTCAAGACCGTTCGAAACGTCGGCGAATGGCTTGTAGTCATCCAGGCTGAAACCGTCGAGGTCTTGGAAAAGATCAAAGACTACCTCTCTCGCTTCGCGCGCATTTGAAAGTGCGGCCTCTAGCTCGACTGAAGTCCGTTTCAATTCAGGATCACCTAGCGCTTCCTGATAGAGTCGATCGTAGTTTAGTCGTTCAGATAGCTGCCCCAGAATTTGCGAACGAAGGTCTTCGGCAACATTACCGTGGTCGTCAACCTTGCCAAGAGTTTTGGCGATCTCGGTTAACTTTTCGTCCAGCAGAAGGAAAATTCGCCCTTCAATCGTGTCCGACAAAACCAGGTTGTAGACTTGTGCTGTGTGCGCCTGCCCATATCGGTGGATGCGTCCGATACGTTGTTCCATATCCATCGGGTTCCAAGGCAGATCAAAGTTGAACAGTATGCGTGCGAATTGAAGGTTGATCCCCTCACGGCCCGCAGCTGTGCACACAAGTACCCTGGGGCCGTTCTTCAATTTAAACCGCCGCTCAGCTGCGGCCTTTGCCCCATGATCTCCTCCACGAAGAACGACGACACCTTGTCCCGGGTAGGTTGCTTCAATCTCGTGAGCAAGAAGGTCAACCGTCCCAAGATAGGTCGCAAATATTACAATCTTTTCGTCGGGATTCTGGCGCCAAAGCGTGCCGAGTCCGTCCAACAACTTTTGAACTTTGGTTTCCCGTTGCATGGGGAAAACTGACAACAAATCCGCTATACGCAATCGTTCTTCAGGCAAGTGAAGGTCGACAGATGCCGACGCGACGTCTTCCATGTGTGAAGATGCAAATTCAGACCCGTAAGGGTCCGAAGCCAACTCAAGTGCTTCTTCGTCAAGTTTTTTTGCCAGCCGATACTTGAGGTCGGCCAAAATCCGGTCGACTTCACTTCTTCCAATTGGATCTCGGTCTAGGCCCCATTCAGCGTGGATCAGCTCCCTCGCTTCGTCGAACAGGCGCTCACGGCCTTCGATGTCGAGCTTTTTATCTCGGAGTAGAGCTTCGTGAAGTGTAAGCATCAACATGCGGCGCTTCAAAGTTCGGCGAACGGCAGCGAAGCTAGATGCCGCGATCTTTTGAAAGATGGCCATGAGAAATCCGAGCGCGCGCCCTTGGTTCCCCTGCCGCTTGGCGAGGTCAAAGCCGTCTTCAAGGTAATCCCTAAGGCGCTCATAAAAACGATGCTCCTCGTCATCCATTAGGAAAGACTCGGTGTGAACCCAACGACGCGCGAAAAGTGGGTCGCCATCCGGTCGACATGCATCAGCCTTCGTTCGGCGGAACATCACGGTGTTTAAGCGGTGCCTATTTTCAACCATTTCTTCAGGGCTCCCGAACAGCGTCGGGTTCAACAGCTGGATAAGCATCCAAAACTGAAAGTGGTTGCCTTGGTGCGGCGTGGCTGAAAGCAGGAGAAGGTCTCGGGAATGCCCCTTTAGGGCTTCGCCCAATTTGTAGTTTTCTGTCTTTCTGACTTTTCCACCAGTTCGATATGCAGTTAGGTGATGCGCTTCGTCGAACACGACGAGGTCCCACTGCGGTGCATCTAGGAGGCGCTTGATTCGAGCGGGTCTCTTGAGCGTGTCAATGCTTGCGATGAGCCTATCATGTTTGGCGAAAGCGTTCGTTTTACGGTCTGTGATATCTCCTTCGGAACCGAAAACCTCGAAGTCGAGGTTGAACACCTCGTTCAATTCACGGTGCCAGTTGTTCACTAGTCCCGCGGGTACGACCATCAATGCCCGATTGAGTTCACCGCGACTGGCGAGTTCGCGCAGTACGAGTGCCGTTTCGATGGTCTTTCCAAGACCAACCTCATCAGCAATCAAAAACCGTCGAGGTGAGGCTGTTGCGATGCGGTGGGTCAGAACGACCTGATGAGGTAAGAGGTCGATCCTCGCCGAAGTCAACGCAGATGCACTTTCCATAACCGGTAGAGCGTGCGCTTCATAGGATAACCAAACCAAGCGAGCTCGCTCTGAAGTGCCCTCAACAGAGCGCAGAGTACGCTCTGTGCGAGACAATTCACGTTGGATACTGGCTAGTGGGACGCGCCGTTCACCAATGCTGAAAAACGCGCGCAAGTAACCATTTTGCGGTGGTTCCAGCACAACTCCAGCCCCGAATTCGAGGTGTGTTATTCTCTCTCCTGGACCAAACTCTGTCTTTTCCATCCGATTGCTCAAGTTATTCTGAGATGAAATAGCCCTGCAGGCTTGCCGTCTGGCGAAAGCAGGATTTCTTGTGGGTACTCTCGCGCCTCACCCCACAAGATCCTGCCGAAATCGATTTGATTTCCTGAATTCGGGGCCGAACACCGCCAACGCACGGCGTCTGTAGCCAAATCGATCTGAAATCGCCGTTGTCCGTTTGGAAGCCAAAAGATTAGAGCTGCTTGTCCGTCGTATTCATCCTGAAATGAGAGGATAGCAGTCTTCAGTTCGCCGCTTAGCCAAGCATCAGCATCAGCTGGCGACATGAGGTCAATACACGCGTCGAGACCTGCAACCACAAGCGTATCGCCCCCATTGCTAGGAAGATCGTCTGGCCATGAACCGTTCAAACGGATCAACTGCCGTAGACTCACAACCTCTTGTGCTTTCGCAATCCTTGCGAAAGCATCGTCATCCCATATCCAGCTCACCCCGCGCCGCAGCCAGACGCTATCGAGTAACTGCTTCATATCTCGTCCTCCAAGAACAGAGATAGCTGCTTGACCTGGTCCTTATGGCTGACGGCCCAGTTGTTGTAGATTGTGAGCGCCCGGGAGGCAGCGTTTCTCACCTGCTGCGTCTGTCCTCGCTTGCCGAACCATTCCAGCAAACTCTTCAATGCAGGGTGCGGCTTGAAGTTCTCGTTCTTGAGTGTATCGGCTGCGTTTATCCCACTTCCATCAAAACAGGCGCCAATAAGAACAAGTGCTTGATCAAGATCAGAAGTGAGACGCCGGCGATGCCGCCCTTGCCAATCTCGCGCGACATTGAGCGGATCACAAAGGTAGAACACTTTACGCTCTTCTCGCGCCCAACCACGGTTGACGAATTCGTCGGGCGCAATCCCAGAGCCGCGAAGCATCTTTTGCATCTGGTCCCGGGCAAGCTCGGTCTTACTGTCAAAAATGCGCAAAAACTGCCGAGTGATCGGTTCAGCGCTCACGGGTGGGAGCTCTGAAGCCTTGTTTGCATCTTCGTCAATCAATTGGTTGATACCGACGAGAGCGTCCTTCACGGAAATTGGACGTCCTTCGTCAACGTAAACCTTTCCATAGTGCCGAGAGAAGTACTCAAGCGCTTTGCCGCGCCGAATTACCTGAAGGTCTGCTTCGGGTAGTCCGCGGCGAGCGTGGTTTTCAAGCAAGCCCTGAAGTTGGCGTACATCGGCTAACACCTCGCGACGCATGCGTGCCCAACTCACAGGTTTCGGGTCTTCCGTCTGCTTTCGGCAAACATGAACGATGTCGTATTCGATTTGTTGTGACCCGAATGTACCTGGTTTGCTGCCTTCACCTTTGGTTTCGTCTGAGCGGATTGGATATGTGGCTTCAAGATAGAAGCCCGCGTCAAAGAGAGATTCGAGAACCGAGACCCAAGGCGCATCCTCGCTGTGGTGAAACGTGAATGAGAGCATTCCACCAGGCCTCAGAATCCGATGGGCTTCTTTCCAGCATGCAGTCAGTAGACGTTGGTAGAAGCCATCTGGATCCTCGGGCTCGCGCGCCTTGTTGGACACGGCTTCCATTGATTTTGGAGTATATTCTGGACCAAAGACATTGGGGTATTTGTCAGCCAGAGGCAGTCGCATCCAAACATGAAAAAAGTCTGCTAATTCCGAGTAATGCAGCAATCCACCAAAAGGTGGGTCGGTGATTACTAGATCGATGCTCGCTGTTTCATAGTGCTCCAGGTCTGTCGATGAACGCTGGAATATATCTGCTCCTTCAACCGGGTCGCTGGGATAGACCTTCTCGCTCTTTCCGGTTGCCTCGGCAGCAAGTGCTGGATGAGTCCTAGAAAGCGTATCAATGCTAACTGAATCCCAAGGTGCACACGACCAATTCTCTCCCGCCTCGATTGTTTCGCAACAAGAAAGCCAATTCCCCCTACCGAGATTGCTGAAAACGCAATTCTCGACCATGTTTGATTTGGGGTGGTAATTGTTGTTGCTCATATGTGGGGCCAGGCAATCTCTACTTATATCCCAGAAGCAGAACATGTTCTGGTTGCGGATATATTGCTGAAATGCACCTAAAACGTACTCGCGGATGTTCCAGTCGTAGTCGCCAACTTCACTGATTGCTTTCAATAATTGAGTAAGAACAAGAAGTTGGCGACTATTGAACATTGCCGCCCAATGGGTGAAACCATGGTTGGGTATTCCCCCGTTGTTCATATACGTCATGAAGCCAAAGGGCACCTCCGACTTCGGCCAAAACGGAGCAAGATCTTCATCCTTACGACGTTCCCACTCGGCTTCGGCCGCAGACTCTTGTCGAGCAAAGCAATCATCGAACTCGCTAAAGAAGCGCCCCCCGTACGGGAGCCGCTGGTTCTTGCGTTTTGGAGCGAAGCCCTGGATGGCGTATCCGGCGCAAGGTCCAGTCTTTTTGGTCTGGCGGATCGCGGTAAGGACGTCCTGCTGGGTGCCACAAGCGGCACAAGTGAAAGTCGATCGTTTCGGAACCGTTCCACCTCCTTTACCTGTCGGAAATGTCCTTTCTGTCTCCGGACATGTGACAGTCTCGGGCAGTTTTCCGCGTACCTCCAGGAGGCGTATGTGGCGGGCTCTTTCTGAATTCCAAGCAAGGGTCGACGCCGCATCGTCTTGAGGTGAGCCGCCGAAATCAGAGCCATCCGGTGCGGTTTTCGGGCTCCCGGACAGCCAATCAGGATGAACAAGGAGGGAAAGCTCGACCTTCTTGTTCTTGCCCTTGTCGAGCTTCACCATCTCGATATGACCACAGTCTGGGCAGGTCACATGCCCTTTTGAATCAAGAATTGAATAGGCTGGTTCATCCGGCGCAACGTATAGTGGCGTGTCAGGCGCCATACGCGCTTCAGCACTCTCGATATCGAACTGGGCATCGCACGCAGGGCACCGATGCGGCCAGTGCTTAACGGTCAACGACTTCACCGCCATGACGTTACTGGTCATAATTGGTGTGCGATGACCACATCCCGTGACCTGACAGGGCCCGTGCTTGGCCCAGAAGGTGTATATGATCTCGGGCCCTTCGTAGCTGTAATCTCTCCGCTCTTCCGGCTTAAGCGACAGAGGGTCAAAATCCTCCCCCATTACGTTGCCGGTCGGCTTGTGCGTCCAGGCTCCCTTCTCGCCTTTCGGGCCGTCGCAGTAGTAGAACGGCATGATCTGGGGCTTCACCTCGGCTTCGATATCGGCCAGCAGGCGTTTCACCTCGTCCAAATCAACGTCGGCTAGCTCTTGTTTGACAACAAACCACGCGACGGGGTTGAGGTCGTTGCCCGACATCTGCATGCCGAGGCGTGAGCCCTCGACCAGAGTCGTACCGCCCCCCATGAAGATGTCGGCCACCTTCAGGTGTTTGAAGGCACCCTTCTTTTTGTGATTGGCGTAGTAATTGTCCCAGACGGTTTTTGCGGCCAACGAAGGGTCATCCGGCGCTTTCGCCGCCGCAGCGATCAACATCGAGCGAAATACACTTGAGCGGCGGCGGGCCCACCATTTCGACATCTGATATATTGGCTTGCCAGCATTCCCCTCGATGACGGCGACCTGGTTGACCGGCAAAATCGGAAAATCGACCTCTAGACAGGTTTTTGGCCGGTTCGGGTCGCTGAAATCCACTGTCTCAAGGGCAACTGGCTTTCCTGCCCCAACTGCACGTGCAACCTCTTTTGCAATTCGTTCTTTTTTTGTCGCCATGTGGGGCGTTCCTTATTTCGTCAATTCAACAAATGGACAAAGCATCTCGAGCAATGACAAGCCGCCATGAGCCAGTGTGGGGTAGCCCCCTTGGCTCTTCCACTTCCAGCGGCCGACTGCGAGTAAGTACTTGCCATGCTCGCTTTCCATTTGCAGTGCGACAGGTGGGCTAAAGTGGCCGGCATCGTGGTTGCCAGGTACGAGCCTGCCGCTCTTCAAAACTCCTTTGAGAAACGCGGCAGCTCCATCGACCGCATCAGTGAACATACCGGTCGCTGCGTAACCATGATCAGAGGTAATAACCAAACGACGCCCTGTTGCCAGGCGGTCCACAAATTCCCAGAAATCGTCGCCGGTCAGCTGTGCCGCGATATCGCGGGTGAGTAAGTCCAGCCCCTGGCCAGCTCCCGATCCGTCGTGCAATTTACTGTCGGGCCATTGGTGCCAGAAAATCCAATCTGGTGAAGCATCGATGAGGCCGGTGCAATCCTTCCAAGGAAGATCGATACACTCCGTCCTCGCGGGTGCCAATTTGTGCGCGCGGCCGCCACCATTGTTTTGGAGCTGGCTACGGCTTCCAAATCCAAGTGCCTTGGCAAAAGCATTCGTCTCGGAGGGGATTTCCGCTCCATATGCAGCTGTTGTTTGAACCGTAAAGCCACGCGCTTTTGCCCCTTCGGCAAGCCAAGGAATCTCCCTCAAACTCAGACCGTCAAGAATTAGCAGAGCCTTCGCACTGTAAGGAGCCGACCACCATTGCATGATTTTATCGGCATTTCTAGGAGCGGCGTGTGGGAATGATTGCCACAACTCCCATGCGCTAGATGACAGAAAGTGGTCCAACTCCCCGACCCTGCGATCTCGTCGAGTGACTTCTCCAGGAGCCTTTTCAGCATCGAGCGGAGTGCTGCAAATCGACATCGCGTGATCGATGATCTTGGACCAAGCTTGCTCCTCGGAAGCAACCGTGAAACTAGTAAGCGTTTCAAGATCAAGGGCCATCAGTCACCTTCCTTGTCGAGCGATAGCTCGAAAGTCATGCCGTCTGGCAACTTTTTTAGAAGCTCCTTGAGCTGAGCGCCGGTTGCCGCATCTACTTTGATAGTAACGGCTTTGACAGGCGTAGCCGGACCGATACCCCAGCCTTCGATTTTGCCAATAAGATTGAGGGGCGATGTTGCCGGCGCAAGGTGCGGTGTGCGAGCAGCCGCTACACCATCTCCAAATATGCCGCCGCTAGGCTGAGGCTGTGTTTGTTGACCACCACCTTGGTCACTGTCAATCGGTGCAGGTGTGGGCCCCGCGCTGCCTCCTAAAAGGCCACCTGCAGGGTCGGGTGTGGGCTCTGGGCTAGCACCGCCCGTAGACGGTACGGCTGAAGGAGACAAAAGAAACACTTCGTCGAGTTGCCGACCGGTGAATGAGAGTTTCGGGCGAAGGCGCCGCCACGCGGTTTCCTCGTCTTCTGCTGCCTGCGTTTGAAGGTACTCCAACCCTCTAAGGTTGATCGCTACCAAGCCCTTAGCACAAAGGCGGACGATCCGTTCTTTCATCGCGGTTTCGCCCAACCACGGAATACAATCCTGCCCTGTGGGACGAGGCTCCTGAAGCTCCTTTAACAACTTGCCAACCGAGGTATTGTTCGCCGCAGCTTCTAGAACGAGCGCCTCGAAATCTTCGGGAACAAACAAGTCGTTCGCGAGTGCGGTCTCAATTGCCTCCGGCACTTTCGCGCCTTGCTCACGAAGCGCCTCCACGTGGAACTGGCAATTGCCGGGGTCAGAATAATCCCAGCGGTGAAGTACAGCAAACCTGTCGAAGCGCTTTTTGAGAATATCTCGAAGTTCGCTTTGATACTTACCCCGTAGTTTCCGATACTGTGCGTTCTGATTCCCCCATTCCTGTGCCTTCATTTCGGCTCGTGCGAGGACAATTAGATCACGATCAAAAAAGATGTTTGAGGCGCCATTTCGTGGAATCAGAAATCGAACGGTGTTTCGACGCTGCTGAAGGTGATCTTTGAGCCAACGTCCCAAACGATGATGACAATTGTCAGGCTCTTCAGGCAGGACGAGGATCGGTAGTCTTGCATCCCACCTATCGGGCCGTTCGCTCTCTTCAACTTCGCCCCAGGGCTGATTCAGCCAATCACGAGGGAGAGCAATGACTCTGAATGCTTTGGCAACCTCTTCGGCACCTCCGATTACGTAGCGAACCTCCCTAGCCAGTTGCTCCAAGTCGGAGCCGTCGGTGAACAGCTTGTCGTTCCTGGCAGACGCCATCACTCTCGCTTGTGGGTTTTCTTCCTCTCGGAAAACGAGTCGAGTACCTTCTTGATGAATGTTGAAGCTGTTCTCAATGATTGTGGCCAGTTCGACTTGAAAAGCGTTGTCGTCCAATGGATTGGCCTGTGTAAGATCTGCTTGAAGAACTGCAGGTTCTGCCCCTGCTAAATTCCCAACAGCTATCGACCGGAGCCAAAGAGCTCCAATGAGCTCCTGCAAGTGGGGAACTTCGGTCGAATGGTTTGGCACCGCTTCCATCACCGAGGTCAGGTTTCGAAGTGCCTTGTCGCGAAGTGAGCGGTGTTGTTGATTGGCGACAGAGTCCAGTAGCGCGCCGATGCCTGAGGCCTCATCGTCTAGACGAAAGTCTGCTGCTGTCAGAACCGGAGTTGAATCACCTCTGCTTTTGAAGAGGTTGGCGAGAATACGGATAAGATCACGGGTTTCTTGCGCATCAGTGGCAACGAGAACCTGGTCCTCTAACAATCGAAGCAGATTGGGACTAAATGGCCAACTTTCTCTATACTCTTCTCGCTGACGCTCGTGCTCGGAAGTTGGGACTCCCAATAGTCGAAAGTACTCTGAAATGTGGGGTCCAACCTTCTCCTGGATTGAAGCCTCATCGATCTGGAGCCTGTTTTCGAACAACCGATGGAGCAACATACGTCGCCGATCATGTTGAATCTTCTCTGGGCTTCCCCCCGCTTTGAAGTTTACCTGAATTGGGTTTACCCGGTGGATTTGCTGATAGGCGTCGCTAGTACCGTTTCTGACAGAAACGACCAGAACAAGCAGTTCTGGATGCTCTTTAGCAATTTCAGAAAGGATTTGAATGAAATTGAACGCCCAGTTTTTCCACGGGTACTGCTTCGTATTGGTCAGACCGTCAAACCAGGTCTGGAATTCGTCAAGGAGGAGCATGACGGGTGTGTTTTGCAGCAGCTCCAATATTAACTGATCAGATGGGATATCAGTCTTGCTCTCTCCCATGCCCTCCCATTTGCCCCTAATGTAGGCGCCGTGAGGATGGCGTTCGAATAGTATATCCCAAAGAAACTTGTAGCGTTGCCGATGAAGGCTCTCACCTATTACCTGCATTTCGCCACGCAGAGGAATTTGCCCTATATCGGGATTATTTAGAGTACTTGCCCAGCTATTCAGCCAATTTCTGGTTGAGGCGGAATCGCTGACTGAGTGGTAAAGAGCTGCCATCAGGTGAGATTTCCCCAAGCCCCGCTCACCGATCACGACAACGGGACGCCCTTTCTCAGGTCCAATTGCTTCTATCGCCTTCAAGAGATCTTGGGTCGGATAGGTTATTTCGAGAAAATCCTGTGCTGAAACCTGTGTCGCCCCAGTTTTCGCAGCATTTGACAGTTCAATTGCCGTGCCCTTAAGGCGACGGCCTTTGAATTCTTGTCGAAGATTTAAGCCTAGCATGTACCGATTTCCGTGGTGTCTTTAACTGCTCTGAGAACCTGATCTTTGGTTCGAAGAAAAATGTCGCTTTCAATCACCGCCTGACTATTTCTTTGTTTCTTGAAATTCTGACTGTTTATAAGATTCCACGTAGGCACGAATTGCTTTCCTAATTACCCACGACAGAGAAGCGTCGTTCCTTGCTGCAATCTCTGACAATGATTTGTGGTCACTATCTTCGAGGCTCACGGAGAGCCTGGTTGATTTAAGGGGTCGGCCGGTCATCGAAGCTCCCGTCGTTGCTTTAGACTACGCACCTGTGCATCAATGTTCAACAGAGTGGTGCACTTTCTTGGAGTGGATTCCGAAGGATAGGCATGGGCTACATATTCTACGACACTGAGACTACCGGAACGGACACCACGTTTGACCAAATTCTGCAGTTTGCAGCAATCCGGACAGACGCCGATCTGAACGAACTCGACCGCTTCGAAATCCGGTGCCGCTTACTCCCGCATGTGGTTCCAGCACCAGGCGCCTTGCTGGCCACACGCGTGACGCCGGCGATGCTGACCGATCCAAGCCTTCCGACACACTACGAAGCCATGCTGAAGATCGCAAAGACGCTGCGCGAGTGGTCCCCGGCAATCATCGTCGGGTACAACACATTGGCTTTTGACGAACCCCTCCTGCGCCAGGCGTTCTACCAAACGTTGCAGCCGATCTATCTTACCAACACGGGCGGCAATCGGCGGGCGGATGTGTTGCGCCTTGCACAGGTGGCCGCAGTTCTCGCACCGAACGCAATCACGGTTCCAATCAACCACAAAGAACGGCCAACACTTCGGTTGGATATGCTGGCTCCGGCCAATGGGTTTGCCCATGAGAATGCCCATGACGCCTTGGCGGATGTAGAAGCCACCATTTATATGGCGCGGCTGATCCGCGACCGAGCGCCGGCAGTTTGGAGCGCACTGATGCCGCTGGTTGAAAAATCAGAAGTGCAGGCGCGCGTGTTTTCGGGAGAGCCGCTTTGCTTTGTTGAGTACCACATGGGGCGTTCTTTCGTGCGGCCCGTAGTGGGGTGTGGGATAAGTCCTGACAATCCGACAATGCTCGGAGTTTTCGATCTAACAAAAGACCCGGAGCCAGTGCTCAACATGGACGTCGAACAACTCGTAGAAGCCATGCAGGGCCCAAACAGGGCTATTCGGATAGTGTCGTCCAACAAGATGCCGGCTGTTGTCGATATGGCTCTAGCGCCGGATTTGAACATGCCCCAAGCCGAGATCGTCCGCAGGGCCTCCCAGGTCGCCCGGGATAGCCAGTTTGCTGTGCGGGTGGGGCAGGCCCTGGCACAGCGGTACCCGCCCTGGCCGGCCGCTGACATCGTCGAGGCGCGGATGTACGAAGGCTTCCCTAGCCGCGCTGACACGGCACGGATGGCAGCGTTTCACACAGCTTCATGGATCGAACGCGCTGAACTGTTCGATACATTTGAGGACAATCGTCTGCGAGAACTCGGGCGGCGGCTTGTGTTCCTTGAGAGGCCCCAAGCGCTAAGGTTAGAAGCTCGGCAGGCGCTTGAGACCTGGCTGGCAAATAGGTTGCAAGGACGGGAGTGTGTGAAGGCAGGAAGAACCCTCAGTGACGCTCGGTCGGAATTGGAAGGAATTGCCGTTGACGAGACCAATGCTGACGTTGTTGCAGAGATTCGTGCTTGGATAGAGGCTCGATCTGAAGCCGGTCAGGGATAGAGTATCTGGCCCGTGTACCTGAATTGGATGGCAACTGTTGTGTCTCTGAATGCGGTTGGCTTGGGTAGTGTTGCCGGAACTATTAGTGGAGCGCATTTTTTTTAGGCTAGAGTAATTTTAACCTACTGAAAAAAATGACATTTTTTAAAGGCAGGAAGAAAATAGCCCTAAATGGTAGCAGGCACTACTAACTGCGCGTTGCCAGCTACAGCCCACGGGGCTGCGGGGGGCGGATGCTGGCACAGAAGGCTAAGAATGGCCGGCTCTTCTTCGCATGCGAACATCGGGACCTTTGCGGTGAAACCCTTCGCCCCTGCAGTTCATGTGGCAGCGACTTGCCCGTTTCGAAGCCAGGCAAACCTGGCTTTTTGATTTGTTCATGCTGCGCAGAATTCCACAGCTGTCCGGAATGTTCGGACGGCTGGCTTATTGAACGCAAGGGGCGGTACGGGAATCTCCTCGGGTGCGTGAAATTTCCGAGCTGTAAGAGGAAAGGAAAGCTGGAGAAAACACCCAAGTGAACGAGAATTGACTTCTATCTGAGGACTCTGTGCGAGACTCGAGTGAGCTGTACAACTTGACGCTGAAACCCAACAAAAGCAAGCTATTGCGGAGTGCAAGCGGGCCTAGTTTAGATGTACCAAATGATTCCGATTTGCTGAGCACTCCAGCCGAAAGGTGCTTTGATGATTGAAAAACTCAGACTGAGTCTCGACGAGTTGTCGCGCGAAGAAGTCCTGGTTCAGGCTTGGAAGAAAGCTTCCGCACATATTCGATACCACAATTGGTTTTCCGACACTTTGGAATTGGACCTAACGGCAATCAACCTGCAGGACTTCATAACCAACCTTTCAAAGAAAATTAGGTCCGGGGACGGGTTTTCTAACGATCCTTTGAGACTGGTCCCTGCACCCAAGGGGCAGGATTGGAGAATACATGAAACTGGAAGTTGGGGGCCTACAGAAGCGTCTGAATTATCTACACGTCTGAGGCCGTTGGCTCATGTTTCGATCAAGGACCAAGTAGTAACTACGGCACTGATGCTACTCTTGGCGGATCGCTTGGAGACTGCACAGGGTGACACCAGACACCCCCATCTAGAATCCAAAACGGATCGTGTTGTTTCATACGGCAATCGACTGTTCTGCGATAGGGAGGGTGACGAATTAAGGCACCGGTGGGGTTCTGCAAAGCTATATCGAGGCTACTTCGAAGACTATCGATCGTTTCTAGAGCGGCCAGACTCGATAGCGGAGGCCATGCCGAAAACCGACTCCAAGATCGTTATTCTTCAATCAGATCTGAAGCAGTTTTATGATCGAGTTTCTCCAGAACTCCTTCATAAGTCTCTTCGGAGATTTCAGTTAAATGCTCACGAGGCACAGTTTTTCGATTTTGCCTGCGGATATCTGGATTGGACCTGGCACCAAGATGATGGCGGCTCAGTCGATGAATACAAGAAACAAGCTGAGCTCGATAGCTTTGAACGAGTATGCCTTCCGCAGGGGCTGGTTGCTTCGGGTTTCTTTGCAAACGCCGTGCTCCTGCAATTCGATGAAACACTAACGGGATCAATTAATGAGTACGTTAGGCCAGGCGTCAGACTGATTGACTGTGCTAGGTACGTTGACGACATACGCCTTGTACTAAGCGTCGAAGCGGAAAAGAGCATTGCTGAACTAGAAAACGAGTTGTCCGTTTGGATGGATGGAGTTCTAGATACGACAGCGCCAGGTCTTGAAACCTCAAAGGAAAAAACCGTTGCCGCAGTATTCCGGGGCGGTGAGCGGCCGGTAGTAAGTCAAAGCCAAAAGATGCGTAGAATTCAGTCTGCGGTCTCGGGAGGCTTCGATGCCACTGGCGGTAGCGAAATACTCGGGTCAATACTTGGACTGATCGGTGTCCAGAAAAGGCTTGGGACGGGGCAAACGGGAGCTCCTGGGTTGGAATTTTTGCCGGTTCCTGACGTTAAGGACGAAACAGTCGATCGTTTCGCCGCTGCTAGGTTTAGAAGTACATATCGCTCCCTGCGACCATTGCTTTACCTCGAGGGCCAGGAAGGCGAGATTGTTTCGTCAACTTCTCGATTTAGTTCAGCACTGACACGGCAAGAACTGGATGAAGAAGTAAAGGCCTTTGCATATGAACTAGTTTCAAAGTGGATCCAAGATCCATCCAATGTCCGGTTGTTGCGGATAGGGTTGGATTTATGGCCGGATTTCAAGCTATTAAGACGAGTTCTCGACCTTCTATCTCGAGTGATGGCTGAATACGATCATAGTTCGAAAGAAGTGAGTGTTGCATCTTACTGCCTGGCCGAAGTCTTCCGAGCCGGCGCTGTTGAGACTGCCTATGTGGATGACGATGAGAAGTTGCCATCTCAGCTCAATGTCAGAAGGTTCAGAGCCGAGCTGTACGAGCAAGCCAAGTCGATACTTCAAGACAGTACGATTGCGGTCCCTTGGTATCTAGCACAGCAAGCGCGCCTGCTTTTGGCCACAAGTGAGGATGCCCTAGACGATTGGGACCAAAAGACAGATGGCGATCACTACGAGCGGCTTCAGCACTTCCTTGCCGGTAACGCGGAGGATTTCACAGACGATGAGTTTGCCACATTCTCTGTGTTGGTTCGACGATCGTTTAGGAGTGTCGAACAGACGAGCTTGATAATCTCAAAGGGTATTACTGCGGCAAGAGCGAACAAAATCGCAAAGCTGGATCCGGACTTCGGCGCAGAGATGGCTGAAGCAGTTCCCTCGATGCTCGAGCTGTTTTTTGGTCCAGCGAAGTCAAGTTTGGGCTACAAGAAACCAAGGAGCCGGCGGCATGAATACCAACTGGCTGAATTGGTTTTGACCAATGAAACGAAAGAAGTACTTCGCAATGAATACTCACTGATCAGTTTTGCGTCCGCTTTTCTTGAAGAGCTAACCGAGAAAAGAGCTTTCGACTATATTTCTCCTTCCGATGTTTACGTTTCATTTTCGGATCACGACCCCAAGAGACAAACCGTAGACTCGATACGAATAGAAAGGTCTGGAAAAGGATCTGGGTCCCTGTACTCACCTCCGGATTGGTGCCAGGACGATGAGAAGTGGAGATTTCAACTAGGATATCTTCTAAGATTCATTTTGACGGCGCGTCGTGACTTCACGAAACCGATCAGGGCTTCATACTGGAAAGAATTCGACACTATCTATCGCCCAGCAACCAGTCATTGGTATCAAAGATTTTACGGGCTTTATAGCGGGCACTCCGCTTTTGGCGACGATTGGCTACCTATTTCAGAGTGGATAGAGAACCTACTGTTTGACCTTTTGAAATGGCCAGGTTGTCCGCAAAAATCCGATCAGGCCCAAAAGAGCATTTCGGTTGGCACCCTTCTTACAGCACTTGAGGAGAGGGCAAATCTCCTTGAAGGCTTCCACGGGAAGAGTGTTGACGTGCTTCCAATCAGTCTTCCTCGTTCATACTCTGGAGATTCCACACAGCCTCTCCGAGCCTGTGTCATTCAGACAGTGATTCCGGGCGAGAAAAAGGACTTCCAGAAATCTGATCTAACGATGTCAAACAAAGATATACGGGTACGCCACCGAAGACATCTTTCAGCAGCGCTGTCGGCAGTTTCGAAGTCTTTGGAGTTGCGGGAAACACATAAAGATCAGAACGGCCGTTTGGATCTACTAATCCTACCGGAGCTAGCGGTTCATCCGGCAGACATCAGTACGCATATCGTCCCCTTCATGCGAAAGCATCGTACCACAGTAGTTACGGGTCTAACATATGATGAGATCGAGAAGGGCAAACCGTTGGTCAACAGCGCACTCTGGATTCTCCCCATGCAAGACGCCAACGGCGGGTTTCGTGTCCAAGTTAGGAGGCAGGGCAAAGGAAATTTGGCACCCGAAGAAAGCAAGCTGAACAGTCCAACCACTTTGATACGCCCTTTCCGGCCATGTCAGTGGCTTGTTGGCTACCAGTGGACAACCGAACCTGGTCACGAACCGCTGTGGCTAACCGCATCGATTTGTTATGACGCAACTGATCTCAACCTGGCAGCTGACTTGAGGGAACATTCCGATGTTTACCTGATCCCTGCGTTGAATAAGGACGTGGGGACTTTTGACCAGATGGCTCAGGCGCTCCACTACCACATGTTTCAGATGGTACTTGTAGCCAACAATGGGCTGTACGGAGGAAGCAACGCATATGCTCCTTTCAAAAAGCCGTACAAGCGCCAAGTCTTCCACATGCATGGTCAACCTCAAGCGTCGATTGCATTTCTGGAGATTGATCGCATCGCAGACTTCAAGGACCGGCATCTTGAGCCTTCTCCCAACGATAGCGAAGACGAACAACTTACTCCAAAAGGCATCGCGAGTCCTTTCAAGTCTCCCCCTGCTAGTTCCGTCATGCCAGACAAGAAATGGACGGTGCCCTAACAGAGGATTAGTGGGGAACGCAAAAAATCAAATCTGTTGGATTGCTCCATAACTTGGTGGAAACTCCGTCGAACCGGGGTAGCTCAGAACCTGGGCTGTCTCGAGACCCGTCGAGGGAGCGGGGTGGGTAGGGTCTGTGGTGTTCGCCGGGTTTGACGCAGCACACAGGAGACGATGCCTGTCGAATGCTGTTCGTACGCTCACGGTTTACTTGACTAACCTTACAAGATCACCGTGGAGTTGCTTATGCTTCACTCTAGGCTCTTGGCAATTCTTTGCGCGTGGAAGGATTCGGGAATCGAAGTGACCCAGTATTCGAGCATTTCTTGCTAGGTATCATTTATTGGAGCTTAGCTAGCTACTCCTGTGCTGAAAAAACCGAGTCTATAAAGTCAGAAATGGAGTCCATTTCTCGTCGCTTTGCACGCATTTCGTCCATGTGTAACACTCTGAGTATCTGAGTAGTTGGAAGTTTGCTTTCCGCCGTCATCACCATTTCCCTCAGGTTCCGAGAGGGCCTTCTCGCGCAAAGAATCACGCAAGTCTCGGCGAGTCTGTGTGCATTCAGTTGGTCGATTGCTCTGTCGCAGGTCCGTCGCATGCTCGCAGCGTCACCTTGTCCGTTACAGAAGATGAAGACGCACAAGGGAGGTCGCCCCTCCAAGACTGTTCCCTCGAAAGCAGGTGTGGCACTGAACCCGATTTGTTCTTGGGATTCACGGTCTTTCAGCTCGAACACCTTCCGCGCGCCAAAGCATGAAAAGATTATCTCCCTGGCGAGATCGGGAAGATATTGCTGAACGTCCACCGAGCCACTTGCCATGGCTAGATTGTATTGACGCATCTTGGCACGGTGAGAAAACACCCTCTGAGAGAACTCTCGGAGTTGCTCGCACTTTGCAATCAGCTCCTCCGCTGGTGGTATCCTGCGAGACATCAGCGCTACGTCCAGTCTCTTAAGAAGGGCGCTGAACTCTTGTCTTGAAATCCTGCATGCGAACAAATCACCGTCTATTAGTCGAAGTTCACAGCTCTTCCACAGTACTGGGTTGTCATTCTCGATTGCCAGCCAGTGCCTCAGAAGGTGAATAGAGGAAGCGTGGCGGTGGCCCAAGAAGCCATTGTAGGTAGCGAGAATTGCCGAGCAAAGATGATGAACCACCTCTGAAAATCGATGTTTTATGTCAAAGCCCGGCGCGTCTTCAGTGTTTCGCAAACCATCCAAATTGGCATCGGCCCGCTCAAAGTCGTAGGCAATGGTTGTATCGCGGGTGTCCTCGGAAACTACCCATGGATGGGGGGGGTGGATTGCCAAGTCTTCCGTAAGCCACAGGGCAGTTCTGTATCGCAAAGTGTAGAGGCCCAAACGCCTGAACTCCTCGAGTGTTGTTCGAGCCATTTCGGATACAACGGATGGATTCACCAACTGCTCTTCTTCTACGGAAAAATCGTCGCCAAGCACTCTTCGGAGAACGTGTGGAATGAGTTCTCCTTTGATGAACGCGTAGTCTAGCTTCCTTGTTTGACCATTCTCTTCAAGGACACGCATGATTTGGGTTGGGTTGCCGTAACGCCGTGCGTATCGAGTGGCCCAACTGAACTTAATCTCGTCTAGTATTAGGGCATCGTTCTGGCGAGCAGTTCGGCCGCGCGAAGCCGCTTCGGAGCGAAACCGAAAAACGTCCGTCTCATTAACGTCTTCCAAGTCCAGTTTAGAAATCAACAGAGCTACTGCACTTCGGATGTGATTGGTGGAAAGGACGCCGTCATCCGAAACATACCTTCTCAACGTCAACGGTAGTCGACCCAGTATCCGGAAAATAACCTCAGGCGGAATACCAAGCGCAGACATTGAGGAGATGAGACGACGTGATGAGAACTCGGTTATTCCGTCTTCCCGCGTCGGAGCAGTCAGCGGCCCAAAGATACGTCTTACGTCGGCATCTACTTTGTCTAAGTCTCTTGAAACGGTAGAAAAGGAACTCTCGTCGTTCTCTTCGGGTTCGGCGCCACGTTCCTTATTTATTCTAGCATGGTGGTCTCGTTGTGAATTTTGTCGCGCAATCGCCTGAGACTTCAGCTCTCCAATTGTAGTCTTAAGTGACGCAGAAATCGCAGCAAGTTTCGCCTCCTGAATACGCTTTCCACTCTCAACCGACCCGACGGTCCTAGCATCGATTTTAGCGTGATCTGCTAGCTCCTCTTGGCTGCTGAACCCTTTTTCGGCGCGCAACTCTCGAATCAATTCACCCAAGTGCGGTTGGTATCGTTCCATGCTCGTCCCCCAAAAAACTTGTCCTTCTTGCATGCTTGTTGGGGGAAAGTTGTAGGTCACACGATCGTGTGATGCATCGATTTTTTTGAGACTCTTATGTTGGCCAAACTGCTCCGTCCGGACGGCGCTTTCATACAGGAGAACTCAGATGAATGCGTCGAAACTGATCAAATGCGTAGCACACTGCCTTTGTGCGATGACCTACACACTCTTCTTTTTGGGCTTCCACAATGAAGTGTTGTATCTCGCACCTGGAGCTGCGTACTCGCTTCTCACCTTTTCGGACTTTCGAAAATAACCCACAGATGGGCGGCTCCCAGCGGGGTCGCCACTTCTTCTCCCAAAGGAACCATTGAAGTCAGCACAAAGCTCGAAGCTACCCTTCAGACCCTCAACATGCGTCCACCAGTCCCCGAAGCTCTAGTCCGAAATGGCCCAGGACATGGAGGCTAGACAGCCGATCTACCTAACCAAAACAAACGGCAATCAACGGGCCGATGTACTGCGCCTGACCGGGCTAGTGAGAAACCAAGATAGAGCGAAGCTGCTCACGAATGCTGACGCTTTCGCCAGATAAATCGATTGTGGCAAATCGCACCTTCTGTCCCTGTATCGACGCGCTCACATCTATTGTTTCTCCAACCGACGGGTGAAGCATTAGCCCTTCTGCCACATCGTTGAGCCCTCCCTTTCCCGCCTGAGATTTGAGATAGGCATAAATCTGATAAAGATAAGCGCTACTGAGTGATGTCGAGCCGAAGCAGCCTGGCTTTATTAACGATGTAAACTTCGTGTCGATCACGATCCGTCGATCGTTAGAGGGGTTGTCTAGAATGATGTCTGTTGTCATTCCCGGCAATACGTCCGACATCCCTTCGCTCGTCCAATCCAGCTGCCAGTCCAGTTTTTTACCAGTCCGAACATTCCAGCCGTCAGGAGCCAAAACAACTTGGCAGAAGCCACCAACGGCACGTTCGAACAAGCGTCGGGCCCAAACCTCGTCGCGATCCGGGGACCTAAGATGCTTCTGCCCCGCGTCCTCCGTTGGGAGCGCAAGGTCGAAAACCAGCCAAGCGGCGGCAACCATGGTACGGTCACCTGCGTCATGCCGACCAAATCGATCCGCACCAACTTCGCTTCGCGAGGGCGAAGATCCATTGACCCCTAAAAGCCGCAGGCTCTCCGCGAGAACTCTACAGCGGTGCTTGAGTTCCGGCCTTCCAGCGAGACGGGCGAGGCGTTCAAGGGCCGCGCGCACAAACCGATTTCGCAGAGTGTCCACGGTTAGTTCTTCAAACTGACAGGCAACTTGGCCACGCGACAGCAATTGGTGACGATGTGTGTAGAGCAGATCTATTCTGCCGCGAACGCGGTTCATAATTTGGTGGCGCACACGATATCCAGCCGTGAGATTTCTTTGCAGGCGTCGCTGAACCTCTCGGGTTAGAATTTCTGCGACTAGTTCAGGGAGTTCATCCGGGTTTTCTTCTGTCCCGACCGCCTTGCCCCCCAAAACCTGATACAAATCAGATGCGTAAAGCATCAGCAGCCATATATTCCGGATGGGTATCTTGCCCACAAATCCAACATCGCTGCTAGCATGCAAGGCGGATGTAGGAGGGCTCACCATCCTTCAATCAACCGTTTGAGGACTTCCTCCGCGCGCGATGGTTGGTCGAACCAATACTCTTCGAGAAGCGGGCCAATTTCGGTTTCAGCTACTGCTCGAAACCAGTCCTTGGTGTTGGCAGGATCCATCTTTCGGACCGGAGTGACATAGCTGTGCCCGATTTTGAATTGAGCGCCAAAGGTATCAGCAATTTCTTGGTTCAAGGCCATCATACGGGCCTTGATGACGTCGACCAGATCTCTAGCTACGCCACCATTTTCGATAACCCAGTTGCGCCATAAGTCGCCAAACTGTGGCTCCAAAGTGATGAATGCAAATCGCCTGCGCAAAGCAAGATCGACCAGAGCAAGCGATCTGTCGGCAATGTTCATCGTTCCGATAATGTAAAGGTTCTCCGGTACATGTACTGGGCGCCGCTTTCCGTCCGCGTCGGGATAGCACAGTTCCAGAGCTGCAGCCGGCGTCCTCTTTCCAGCTTCAATAATCGTGAGCAGTTCGCCAAAGATCTGGGCTGGGTTGCCTCGATTGATTTCTTCGATGACGACAACAAACCGCTTCGTTGGGGAGTCAATAGCCGCATGAACGGCTTCCATGAAAAGGCCTTCTGCAAGAGCGAGCTGGCCACTGCCGGTTGGTCGCCAACCGCGAACGAAATCCTCGTACGATAGATTTGGGTGGAACTGAACCGCGCGCACTCTTGTCTCGGCCTTCTCACCCATCAGGGAGTAGGCTAGACGTTTTGCAAGCCATGTCTTTCCAGTGCCAGGCGGCCCTTGCAAAATCAGATTCTTCTTGTCTCTCAATCGCCCGAGAATTCGTTGCACCAGCGGTTCTGGTAAAAAGCAGCCATCTGCCATCAATTCACTAATCGAGTATGGTTCCGGAGGCGGCGTCACCGATAGAACATCCAGCTCGTCGGAGCCTGAAGAGCTCTCTACTTCGACATCATCGTCGCTGTTGCTCTCGTCTTGCGACGAAGCTTCGTATGCTCGGTACGACAGCTCAGGGAAACTATGAACCGGGTAGTCTTCTTCTTCGAAGCGCTGAGAGAGATTATCCACAAGCTTTAGATAATTGTCTCCATCGTAGGGAAAAGATTTCGTTCGTTTTGGCACCGGCAAGCTAAGTTGATTAGAGATATACGATCTGGATTGGCCATCGAGCGTCGCGAAATCCCAAGGGTTTGACCAGAATAAACCCGCCGTCAGATTCCACGATGTTTGCTTCACGTTCAATGCTTGGTCGAAAGCCTCGATGAAATCGACACGTGCATTGGGATCATCGGATTGCGCAAATCGCCGGGCAGCTGAAAAAATGTTCCAGAGCCGATCTATGTCGTCCGGTTCCCTGAGTTTTTCCCAAGCAAAGAACCAGGAGTTTTGATTATTGAGAATTGGAATTCCATCAAAGGATGTTGGAGCTTCGGCCTCGACACCAATCAGATTGCCAAGTTCGCGAGCTAGAGCGGTTCGGTTCTCGACAGTCGTGCCGCGATTAAAAACTCCAAAAAGTGTAAACGGGCAAATGTCTCGCATTATGCCTTCGCTTCCGTCTTCAAACTGGTCAGTCAGATAAGACAGCTTTTCATTTCTGCTTGCGATTTCCTTTAGGCCATTGATCAGCGGGGACCGGTCATCTTTAAACTTCAGAAGTTTTTCAGCGAAGTCTTCGTAAAAACTCGTCCACGAAAACATCGTGTCTTCCGCTTGGTCGCCAAACCGTTCGCGCCAGTAGGGAGCGTTTCGAAACCTGTCATAATCCTGAGGCGCATTTCTGAAGGCGAATGCCACCAGTCCCTCCGAAGCCCAATCGTTCGCCTCAACTTTCCAGACAGTCTGTCGGCTGGTGTAGAAGTACCATTCCCGCCGGTTGGTAATAGGCCTCCAATCAACTCGCACATTGCGGCCATCATTCAAATTTTCAACTATTGTACCAACGGCTTTGATGGCCATAACGGAAACCGCATGGCCGTGGTTTTCAAATGGCAGATCGTGCTTTCGAGTGTAAGAGGATTTGATCGCGATCTGATCTCCGGCTCGCATCGACTTAACTTCAGTCTGGAATTTGTCATGATAGCCATTCGCCCAAATGCCTTCGGAGATGAAGCGGTCCAACTGGTCCTCGCCATCCCACTGAGCGCCTACAAACCAGTACGGACGGTCATTCTCAACTTCAGGCATGAATTCCTCTTTTTCTTTTCAGTGGGCGCTAGCGGCTGTTTGCCGAGAAGTTCTGACATAACCGAAACTTGATCGTGAACTTAAGCCAAGCACTTTTGAACATGTGCCGCAATCATGGGAGCCATCGACCACCTCAAATCTCCCGCGCAAACCAGCGGATGCGGCCGATGATGTGGATTTCCTCGGCGCTACGCTCGTAAGGGCTGTAGAAACCGTTGTCCGAGATCACGCGTACCGCAGGTGTGTTGATTGTCAATGAGAACTGACCCGGTATTTTCTCCAAGATTTGACTCACCCTCAACTATGCGTCGTTGTCTGAGTAGCGATCAATGTTGCGGTCTCCGTTCCTGTTGTATTTGCGGCCTAAGAGTTGGCTTTTAATCGGTAGCTGTCGTTGCCGGTTTTCGAGGATGCGGCAACGGGGTGTGAGCCGATCCAGGAGCACGGTAGTCATCTTTGCATAGCGGCCATTCAGAGAAGCTTAGTTTGGCTGTGATGACGAGCTTGCGAACAACCTTGGCCAGTAGCACGGATGGCACTTTGCGGCCGTCGGTTCGCACCAGGTTGGCCAGTCTGAGGCATAGAGAGTGCCGGCGATTTGACTATCGAGGTCGCTGCGGTTGACTATCTGTTGGCAATTGTTTGGCAATGATTGATCAATCGCTTGCTTCGCGAGGCATTCCCTGCGCGAATGTTAGCCCCTTTTGGGTAGTTTGGACTTTGGACATACTTCTCCTACCCTACCAGTATTACTGCCTTCAATGTTCAAATCTATGACGCTGGCTCGCTGCCAGATTGATCGCAAAGCTCGTATCATACGAACGACTGGTTGTTGAGGGCGTAGTTGTGTTCGAGGTCAAAATTGGCCTCTACATGGTGAATGGCCGCGTCAAGTAAACTGCAAATGCAGGCGAGGCAATTTCTTCACTGGGGGTATCATTCGGGGTATCGTGTAGTATTTGCTAGTATTTTATATAACAAAAATATATGCTTACTTTAAATAATGTATTCCGCCCCCGGCACCATCGTTTCCACACCAAGGGCATGCCTATTGCTGCTGGGTGGAACAAATAGGCTTTCTATGTCGCCAATGAGTTCCACATCCAAGCCTTGAACCTTTTCCCAGACCTCTTGTTCTACAATTCGTAGCTCTGGAACCTCGTGGGAAAGCTTTTCATCTTTGTTCACTCTAATAACTCGACGCCCGGTTTCGGGGTTTTTAATCTGCTTTGTCTTGCCCCAAACTCGCCTGAGCAGCCTCAACTGACTGGTCCAAGTTGATTGTTAGTGCATCATCGGCCTGTGATCCATCGGGATGATGGTTTCGGGCGCTGGCGGGCGGTA
>NZ_WQDM01000013.1:0-59218 GCF_013033125.1 Ruegeria sp. HKCCA4008 | reverse complement strand
GCATCTGCAAAACCTTAACAAACGCCTCTTCCGTCGTCATCTTCATCTGAGTGCTCTCCAACCAAGAGTGAGTGAAACCGGGCACTGTGCCCGGCGTTTGATATGGTTTTGGCGCAAGGGTGCGACCTGCGTTAGGGCCAAAACGAAAGCCGGATTAGGTCCAGATGAGGCTCAAACGGCCCGAATTGCGTCGGCGATCAGTTTCACGCCGGGCGCGATGCGGTCTGTTGGAATGGAGGAATAGCCCAAGCGATAGAAATTCTGTGGCCTGTCGGGCCCCGAGAAGAACGGTGCGCCCGGCTCAATGTGAACACTCTGGTTTTGCAGCCTTAATGCCAGTTGAGTTGTGTCGATGTGTTCAGGGGCTGACATCCACATTGAAGAGCCGCCAATCACACCCCGTCCAGCCACGGTCAGCCCACTTTCCGCGATGGCTTCGTCCATCGCGTCGCGCCGTTCTTGCAAGGCCTTCGACATACGCCGAATTTGCGCGTCGTAATGGCCCAACGACAGGAAATACGCCGCCGTGCGCTGAATGTGGCCTGGCGGGTGGCGCAGAACCAAGGAGCGCAGCGCGCGCGCCTCGCGGATAAAGGGCTCTGAGCCGACCATGTATCCAAGTCGCAATCCTGGAAACAGCGACTTGGAAAAACTGCCGACATAAATCACGCGCCCATCCCGATCCATGGATTTCAGCGCCGGCGAAGGGGCGCCTCGGAAGGCCATTTCAAACTCATAGTCATCCTCGACAACCATCGCATCCAGATCGCGTGCTCGGTCCAGCAACTGGTTGCGACGGTCGATCGGCATCGTTGCGGTTGTCGGGCTTTGATGGCTGGGGGTGGTAAAGATGACGTCCGCTTCGTCGGGAATCGCCTCTGGAGGCAAACCGTCCCTGTCCACACTCAAGGGTGTTACCGCACAATCCCAATGGTTCAGAAGACTTCGCAGTGCATAGTAACATGGGTCTTCTATGACGGCCGTGCGATTGTGCGTCAGCAAGATGCGCGATGCCAGCCAGAGCGCGTTCTGCGCGCCCAGAGTGATCAAGATCTCTTCGGGACGGGCCGCGATGCCACGGCGAGGTAGAGTGTGACGGGCAATAAATTCGATCAACAACGGATCATCCTGATCCACGTAATCTCCGGTCAGCGAATCGAAATCCTTGTGTCCCAACGCGCGGACGGCGCATAACCTCCAGTTGGCGTGGTCAAACAAGGTTCGGTCAGCCTGCCCGTAGATGAACGGATAACGGTACTCTCGCCAGTCGCTGGGTTTTGGCAGAACGTCACTGTCCAGAAAGCGGCGCGCCAGCGCCTTGTCCCAGTCAACGGATTCGGTGCCGCGCTGGACAGGCGAATACTTGGGCGGGACAGGTGCGTTTTGCGAAACGTAATACCCGGACCGCCCCTTGGCCGTCAGGTAGTCATTGGCCAAAAGTTCGGTGTAGGCCAACGTCACCGTTATTCGGCTGACACCCAGATGCGCGGCCAGTTTGCGTGACGAAGGGAGTTTTTCTCCGACGTGAAAGCGACCGGACAAGATGCCTTCGGCAATCATCTGCTGGATCTGGGCCTGCAATGTGCCCTGACCATTGAGCTCGAGAAAGAATGTATCGACCGAAATCCCCATGCCTGCTTATAGGGTGGACTTAAGGCTGGGGCAATCTGGACTTACATCGCAGTCACGAAATTTTGTCGGCGGGGTTGACCGGAGAGTTCCTTCGGACTAAGTAACCATAAATCTAGTTTAATGGAGATAGTGGATGTGGGAAGCTGCTGCTGCCGGATTTTCCGCCATGGGCTCTGAAGCTCGGCTGAAAGTCCTCAAGACGCTGGTCCGGGCTGGCAAAGCCGGATTGACCGTTGGCGAGATACAGGACCGGACAGGGATTGCCCCGTCGACCCTGGCCCATCACCTGCGGTTTCTTGCGGCCGGTGGAGTGGTCGAACAGGAAAAGGTCGGTCGAACCACGATCAACCGCGCCAATTACGACGAATTGAGAAATCTGGCGCAATTCATTCTCAGCGAGTGCTGTGCTGACGAAGTTGGAAAGGCTGCGAACGATGGCTGATTTGACGCAGAACCCGCGCATGACTGCCAAAGTGGCGCTGGACCTGATCAAGACACCCTGGACGCTGATCGTCGTCATTCTGGCGGCGGTGGCGATCCTGGATCCCGGAAACTTGCCCGAGGTGGTGACATTTGCAGCCAAGGCTCTGGCGCATACAGGGCAGTATATTCTGTTTGCAGTGCTTCTGCTGTCTTACCTCAAGGCGACCGGCGCAGAGGTGATGGTGGCGCGTGCCTTTGAGGGGCGCGAAACCCGGATGATCTTTCTGGCTGCCTTGTTCGGTGGTCTTGCACCGTTCTGTTCTTGCGAGGTTATCCCCTTTATTGCGGGTCTTCTGGCCCTTGGTGCGCCGTTGTCCGCGGTCATGGCGTTCTGGCTCAGCTCACCCTTGATCGATCCGCCGACGCTTTTGATTACCGCCGGTGCGCTGGGATGGCCCTTTGCCATCGGCAAGGCTGTTGCGGCTGTTGCGCTTGGCCTGTTCGGTGGGTTCGCGGTTCGGTTGCTGATGCGCAACGGCGCGTTTGCCCAGCCCTTGCGCGAATACAAGCCCGCCGGGTGCTGCGGATGTGGTCCGAAAACGGATGACAAACCGGTCTGGAAATTCTGGCAGGAGCCCGAGCGTCGCGCCCGGTTCCGTTCGGAATTCGTGCACAACGGTCTGTTCCTATTGAAATGGCTTGCGCTGGCTTATGTGCTGGAGGCGCTTTTGGTAAACTATGTCCCCGCCGACTTGATCGCAGGCTTGGTTGGCGGAGAAGGCGTGCTGCCGATCGTAGTTGCTGCGCTGGTGGGTATGCCGGCATACCTGAACTCCTACGTGGCGCCGCCTTTGCTGGCAGGGTTGATGGAGCAAGGTATGACAGCGGGTGCGGCCATGTCGTTCATGGTTGCCGGTGCCGTCAGTTCCATCCCGGCGATGGCTGCAGTCTGGTCATTGGTCAAACCACGTGTCTTTGCAACCTATCTGACCCTGGGGGTCGGTGGCGCAATCGTGGCTGGTATCATCTTTCAATTGGTTTGAACGCAAAAGCCGCCCGGTGTCACATCGGGCGGCTTTTATCCGTTCGGTTCCGTCGATCAACTACCGTCGCACAGACGTGGCAGTTTGAACCGGTATCGGGCTTCTCCGCTTTCGACGTAAACGCGTTTTTCGATACAGGCCGTCGTGCCCACTGTCTGCGAAATCTGCGCATCTGTGGACGTAATCGATGTGGCGGACCCATCAGGCAAGCGGACCGATGCCACGACGCCGTTTTTCAGATCTCCGTTCACCGGAGTTGCAGACAGAACCGGGACGGTCAGAAATGCCTCATGCTCGTGTTCGCCTTCATCCCCCAGCAGAAACAATGTCGTGACGATGGCAATCATGACAACGCCGCCGGCCAGACCAAGCCCCCACGTTTTCAGAAAGGCATAAATCGTGACGGCGCGGTGCGGGCCAAATACCGCAGATAGAACGTTCAGCATGGCAAGTCCGTGAAAAAAGCCCCAGCCGTCATGGCCGAGGCTGTTTGCGCGTTACGGGCGAAGATCGTCTTCGTCTTCGTCATCCGCCCCACCCTTGGGCAGGTTGAAAAAGCTGTCTGCGTCGATGATCGGTTCGTCTTCTTTCTCTTCCGACGGCTCGTCGGACAGCGAGAAGGTTTCCAGGCCTTCTATTGCGGTCGGGATTTTCGGCGCTGCGTCCATTTCCAGCGACTGCTCGGTCGAGACCAGCTTGCGACGCTCGTCATCGCTCATCACGCCGCCTTCAGCTGCTTTCTTGGCCGCCGCTTTCTGCACGGCGGTGTCCAGTTCAGACTGTTTGCACAGACCCAGAGCAACAGGATCAATCGGCTGCATGTTGGTGATGTTCCAGTGCGTGCGTTCGCGGATCGACTGGATGGTGGGCTTGGTGGTGCCGACCAGCTTGGCAATCTGGCCGTCGCTGAGTTCCGGGTGGAACTTGACCAGCCACAGGATCGAGTTCGGACGGTCCTGGCGTTTCGAAAGCGGCGTGTAACGCGGGCCACGGCGCTTTTCCTCGCCGGCGGCCGATGGGTTGAACTTGAGCTTCAGCTTGTGAAGCGGGTTGTTCTGTGCCGCGTCGATTTCTTCCTGGGTCAGCTGGTTGTTGGCGATCGGGTCAAAGCCCTTGACGCCGGCGGCGACGTCGCCATCAGCGATACCCTGCACTTCCAACTCGTGCATTCCTACGAAATCCGCGATCTGCTTGAAGCTGATCGTGGTGTTGTCCACCAGCCATACGGCGGTTGCCTTGGCCATAAGCGGTTTTGCCATCAGCCCGTCTCCTATACATACATCTGTCCCGTCGCCGGAATTCGGCGGCCCCTTGGTTTTGGGGCAGGTTTCCGTTGTCGGGGAACTTCGCCCGTATATAGTCGCGCAAAGGCAAGAAGGGAAGAGGCGAATGCGCCAAGGGATTACGGGGCTGGTTTTGTGGATCTTGAGCGCGGTCGCTGCGCTGGCCGAGGGCGAAAAGGCGGGCGAGTTCGATTACTACGTGCTGTCGCTCAGCTGGTCGCCCAACTGGTGCGCCCGCGAAGGTGACGCGCGCGGCTCGGATCAATGTGACGATCGGCATGATCACGGCTGGATACTGCACGGGTTATGGCCACAGTTCCATCAGGGCTGGCCGTCCTACTGCCGTACCCCCGAAAGCCCACCTTCGCGACGCATGACGCGGGAAATGGAGGATATTCAGGGCAGCTCCGGCCTTGCTTGGCATCAATGGAAGAAACACGGCACATGCTCGGGATTGTCGGCATCCGACTATTTTGCCTTGTCCCGGCGGGCTTATGAAGCGGTCAAGCGCCCTGAGGTGTTCCGCAAGCTGGATTCATCCGTCAAACTGCCGGCTTCGGTGGTCGAGGAGGCATTCCTGAAGGCCAACCCGGAGTTGGAGCGCGACATGATCACGATCACCTGCAAACAGGGCTATATCGAAGAAGTCCGCCTGTGCCTGTCCCGCGATCTTGATCCCGTACCCTGTGGCCGCGACGTGATCCGCGACTGCACCGCTAAGGACGCCCTGTTCGATCCGATTCGTTAGAGCTTTTTGTTCTGGCAGTCCCGCGCATAGTCCAGCGCCTTGGCGGTGCCTTTCAGATCGATGGCCATCACCACTTCACCTGCCGGATTGTAGACGGTCATCGTTTTGTTCTGAGCGATGGCGTTCACAAAGCTCCGGTCGGTGAAAAACACGGTTGCGCCCGGCACGTCGCGTTCGTTGAACCCGATGGCCGTCGCATCATAGCTTTTGCCGTCCAGATCAAAGCGGATCGGGTAACTCTCACCCTGTTTAATGTCGCCCCATGCCTTGTTGTAAACGGCGAAATACCCACGATTGCCCAGCGCGTCATAGCCCAGCCGCACCACCGAGAGATCCTGATACACCGTCTGGATCAGGCACCCGTTGCCAAGCGCTGGGTCCATCATGATGTTCCAACCTTCGACAAAGCCCTTGTCCACAAGGTCCTGCGACAGGGCGGCGGTTGCAGTGAACGTGGCGAAGGCGAGGGCGAGAAGGCGGGCCATAACGTATTCCAATCAAAGGGATCAAGTCCGAGGCATTCTACTACGCGCGCACGGAAGGCAAAGCCCCTTTTGCTTTGTAGCGAGTATTTTATCTCCGGGTCATGACCCATGCAGCGGGGTGAACCCTGCTATGAAGGCTTGGGAAGCAACTTGAAAACTAATCGCTGTCCAATAGTTTTACGTCTTAGCAGATTGAGGAGCCTTCTATGTCTCAGTTTCCAAGGACTTTTTCACATATCGGGTTGTCCGTTCCAAACGTGGACGAAGCCGTGAAGTTCTATTCCGAGGTCTTGGGTTTTTACGTCATCATGCCGCCCACCGACGTGGTCGAGGATGACTCGGATATTGGCGTTATGTGCACGGATGTTTTTGGCCCGGACTGGAGGAAACTGCGTATCGCGCATCTCGCGACAGCGGACAGGATTGGAATTGAACTCTTCGAGTTTGACGGGAATTACGAGCCTGAAAACAACATCGATTTCCGCAGAAATGGCACGTTTCACTTTTGCATTCAGGACCCTGACGTCGAAGGTCTGGTCGAAAAGATTGTGCAGGCTGGTGGAAAACAGAGGATGCCGATACGGCACTACTATCCCGGAGAAAAGCCTTACCGAATGGTCTATGTTGAAGACCCCTTTGGTATCGTATTCGAAATCTACAGCCACTCGTATGAGCTGACCTACTCGTCTGGCGCATATACCTGAAGCCCGTGAGCCCGCGTTGATACGTGCTGGGGCGATGGCGCAGTTATCGCCCTGATCCTCTGAGGTTCGCTACAGTTCCTTCCGCGCCCGCAGCGCGGCCGTGATCGTCCCGTCATCCAGATAATCCAGCTCTCCGCCAATCGGCACACCCTGCGCCAGCGAGGTCAGGCGCACCTGCCCCTCAAGCTGATCGGCGATGTAGTGGGCGGTGGTCTGGCCATCGACGGTGGCGTTCAGCGCCAGGATGACCTCGGAAATCCCTTCGGCCACAACCCGGTCTTTGAGGCGGGGAATGCGCAACTCGTCGGGGCCGATCCCGTCCAGCGCCGACAGTGTGCCGCCCAGAACGTGATAACGGCCTTTGAACACTCCGGCACGCTCCATCGCCCACAGATCGGCGACGTCTTCGACCACGCACAGCTCGCCGGTTGCGCGGGCCTCATCGTTGCAGATGTCACAGATATCGGTGGTGCCCACGTTGCCGCAATTCAGGCATTCCCGGGCCGTGATCGCGACCTGCTGCATGGCATCAGACAGGGGCGTCAGCAGCAGGGCGCGTTTGCGGATCAGATGCAGAACCGCGCGGCGGGCCGAGCGCGGGCCCAGGCCCGGCAGTTTGGCCATCAGGTCGATCAGGTTGTCGATGTCGCTGTTCGAACTCATGGCCAATCCTGCTTTGCGCCGGAGGGAGCCTCCGGCGGGAGTATTTTAGAAAAGATGAAGCTCAGAACGGCAGCTTGATGTCTGCGGGCAAGCCCATGCTTTCGGTCAGCTTGGCCATTTCTTCTTGCGAACGTGCGGTTGCCTTGGTCTGCGCATCCTTGATGGCGGCCAGGATCAGGTCTTCGACCACTTCCTTGTCATCACCGTTGAAGATCGACGGGTCGATATCCAGACCTTTGAGTTCACCCTTGGCTGTCGCCGTTGCCTTGACCAGCCCTGCGCCGGATTCGCCGACAACCATCATGTTGTTCAGCTCTTCCTGCATTTCGGTCATCTTGGTTTGCAGGTCCTGCGCGGATTTCATCATCTTGGCCATGTCGCCCAGACCGCCAAGCCCGCCGAGTCCTTTCAGCATAGTATTCTCCTGTGTCTCCGTTTGCGCTCTAGATACGGGCAGCAGCCACATGGCACAAGGGTTCTCCCGCCGGTCGGAGGCTCAACCGTTCCGGCCGGCATGTTGATCGGCGCAGGCGTCAGCAGGATCGTGCCACCCGTCTGCGACGCCATATTTGCCAGCAGGCCCGACACGCGCGGATCGTCCTTGGCGCGCATATGGTCTGCAACCGAGAGTGATTGCATGGAACACAGAAAATCTGGGCGGGGTTCGAATGGCTACGCAGCATCCGGATCAGAATTGTCACGGGCCGCCTTCCGCTGGCCGGTGTCGCAACAAACGATCTGAGACATGCGGGCGGATGTGTTCGATCGAAACCTCGGTCAGCTTCGTTTGAAACAGGGGGTGATGGGCGGCGGGGTCAGTCTTCCTCGAACGGGTCCCACTCGTCTTCCACCTCGGGAAGCGCTTCGGTCTCGACCTTGGCGGCGCGTTGCTCCGGCGTTTCGATCCTGGTGATTTTCGCCTTTGGGAATTGCGCCAGTACCGCCTGCACCAAAGGATGTTGTTCGGCCTCGGATTTCAGTGCCAGCTCGGCCTCGTCCCGTATTTCTGCAATTGTGGGGGCTTCTCCGTTCGAGACGATCGAGACAGCCCACCGGTTTCCTGTCCAGCGTTGCAGAGCAGAGCCCAGTCGTGGCGCCAAATCGGCCGGCGCCTGGGTGGCGGGTGTGAATTCGATTCGCCCCGGTTGATAGGAGACGAGGCGCACGCCGTTTTCCACCTCGACCAGCAATTTCACGTCGCGATTTGTCCGGATCAGTTCCACCACGTGGTCGAAGGTCGGGTACCGGGCAAGAGCCGTCTGGGTATCCTGCGCCAGGGCTGCAGCCGGTGCGCCACCGGCACCGCGAGGGGGCGGCGCGTAGGCAGGTGGATGGGCCGCGCCAGCCGGCGCCGGGCCGGTGCCCGGTCGGGATATCGAAACGCCGCCATTGGGTCCGCCCGGCGGCGGTGGCGGGGCATCTTGCAACCGTTTGATCAGCTCTTCGGGGCTGGGTAAATCCGCTACATGGGTCAGGCGAATAACGGCCATTTCAGCAGCCATCATGGCGTTGGGGGCTGCCGAGACTTCCTCGAGCGCCTTCAGCAGCATTTGCCACATCCGGGTCAGAACCCGCATCGGCAGAGCCTCGGCCATGTGTTGGCCCCGGGTCCGTTCGTCCGGAGAAACCGTCGGGTCCTGCGCCGCGTCAGGCGTGATCTTGACGACGGACACCCAATGCGTGATCTCGGCCAGATCGCGCAGCACCGCCAGCGGGTCCGCGCCTTCGGCGTATTGGCCGCTCAACTCGGTAAGTGCTTCGGCGGCATCGCCGCGCAGGATCATATCCATAAGGTCCAGAACCCGGCCACGGTCTGCCAGTCCAAGCATTGCACGGACCTGATCGGCGGTCGTCTCACCAGCCCCATGCGAAATCGCCTGATCCAGCAACGAGGTCGCATCCCGCGCCGATCCTTCCGCTGCTCGGGTGATCAGCGCCAGCGCGTCTTCGGCGATCTGGGCGTTTTCCGCTTCGGCGATCTTGCGCAGCAGGCCAATCATGTCTTCGGGTTCGATCCGGCGCAGGTCGAAACGCTGGCAGCGGGACAGCACGGTGACAGGGACTTTGCGGATTTCAGTGGTTGCGAAGATGAACTTCACATGCGCGGGCGGTTCTTCCAACGTCTTGAGCAGCGCGTTGAACGCGCTGGTCGAGAGCATATGAACCTCGTCGATGATATAAATCTTGTAACGCGCGCTGGCGGCGCGATAGCGGACACTGTCAATGATCTCGCGGATATCGTTGACGCCCGTACGGCTGGCGGCGTCCATCTCCATCACGTCGACATGGCGGCCTTCCATGATGGCGACACAATGTTCACACTGACCGCAGGGCTCGGTCGTGGGGCCACCGGTTCCGTCGGGTCCGATGCAGTTCATCCCTTTGGCGATGATCCTTGCGGTCGTGGTTTTGCCGGTGCCGCGAATGCCGGTCATGATGAAGGCCTGCGCGATCCGGTCGGCCGCAAACGCGTTTTTCAGGGTGCGCACCATCGCATCCTGACCCACTAGATCGGCAAAGGTTTCCGGGCGATATTTGCGGGCGAGAACCTGATAGGCGGGGCTGGAGCTGTCTGTCATGTCTTCTCGTTGGGATTCGGTGCTTGGGCACAGCGTAGTGGCCACCGTTGCCCGCGTCCACAGCGGGGCGCGATGATTTTTGATTTAGAAACGAGTCGCTTTCGCACTAAACTGCATCAGCGGATTTAATGGCTCATTTTTGTAAAGAGTTCTTTGGGGAGGACAGGATTCATGTCGCAGTTGGTGATCTACGCCCTGCAAGTCGGTGGCGGAACGCTGGCACTGACCTCGATGCCCGGACGCGGCGGAGATTACTCCAGCGATCTGGATATGATCGCAGCCTGGCAGCCGGGGCTTGTTGTTTCGATGACGACGGATGTCGAAATGCTTCAGGACGGGGCGCAGGAATTTGGCAGCGATATTCAAAGCCGCGCCAGCCGATGGGTTCACCTGCCGATCGAAGATTTCGGAGCGCCGACAAAAGCGATTGATGACGCGTGGCCGTCCGTCAGCGCCGCGGCCCGGCACGCGCTTTCCGGCGGAGGTCGCGTATTGGTGCACTGCCGCGGGGGATGTGGCAGGTCAGGTATGGTTGTCCTTCGGCTTATGGTCGAATGCGGCGAACGCGCGGACACGGCGCTGCAACGATTGCGGGCGGTGCGCCCTTGCGCCGTCGAAACGGATGCGCAACTGGCCTGGGCCTCTCGGCGCGCCCAGGCACAGGTCAGTCTGGATTCAGATTGAAATCTGCACGGGCGCGCAAGCAGGTTTCCAAGGCCGGATCGTGGAAACTTCGATCATCGCGCAGGGTGGAGGATTCACGACGCCGGATGGCATCGCACTGAACGTGTTTCCGAAGATCAGGTCGGCATAGCCGTTCAGCGGCTCAACTGCGGTTTCGGGCTGCGTCCCGCAAAAAACACGAATGCTGTCTGATTGCGCGCGGAAAATTGCATGACATCCTTCGGTGCAATGTGACAGCTCACTGCTGCCCTCAATCTCGAAATCGTCACTTGTGGCCGAGGTCGCCTGGGCCATGGCTTCGGATATCGAGCGCGCCAGCCGCGCCAAAGCGGGGCAGGTTTTACCCGTCCGCTGACATACTGTTGCACTGAATTCATGTGTTTTTGTCTTCCAGATCATCCTGCGCCCTCCGCGCTTGGTGGACAGGATATTTTGGACAGGTGGGACATCGTGATGCCGTCAGGACCTGCCCGGACACCCCGCCCGAGTTTCGGTTTCGTTTCCGATGGCAGGTCTCCTGACTTGCGGGTCATCGCTTTGCCGACCTTCCCAGCCTTCGGGGCCAGTGGTGTTTCGGCATCGCTTACCGCTTACAGTTGCGGGGGCAGTCGCGGATTTGGTTGTTGCCTGCATGACCAGACACTACCGCACCGTGTTCCCTTTTCATCCCGACCCCTTGTGGAGGCCGGAAACCATCACACAACCGCTAGCGTTTGAGCACGCATCGAGTCAAGCCGATCTTTTGACCGGACGCTTGGTCATGCTGGATACGATGTTGGTTCATGCATAGTGTCGAGGGCGTTGAGGTTCGGAAACCGGATTCACCAAGCGCAAAGCCAGAGATCATGTTGGACACAGAGCAAACGGTATTGACCGAAGAGTTTCGCTTTCCGTCCGGGCAGAAAACACTGTCTGCCCGGTTGTACAGCCCGCTGACCTCGCCCGAAATCGTCGTCGTGCTGAACAGTGCAACGGGTGTGCCGCGCGATTATTACCGTCATTTCGCACGATGGCTTGCTGCCGAGCAGGGTATGGCCTGCCTGACCTATGACTATCGCGATTACGGGCATTCCTTGACCGGCCGCCTGAAAGATTCGCGTGCGACCATGGCGGATTGGGCCTTGATCGACATGCCCGCGGCACGGGCGGAAATGCGCAGACGGTTTCCCGATTCGCAGCATTGGACCATCGGCCATTCGATCGGCGCGATGTTGGGGCCTGTGCAGCCGGATATCGATCTGATTGACCGGATGATCTGTGTGTGTTCGGGGCTGGTAACCCTAAGCGACCATCCATGGCCCTATCGGGGTTTGGCAGGATTGTTCTGGTATGGTCATGCCCCGCTTTTGGCCCGAGCCCTTGGCTACCTTCCCGGAAAGGCGATCGGGTTCGGCTCGGATCTGCCGGCATCGGTCTATTGGCAGTGGCGCAAATGGTGTACCGCGCCTTTGAACTATGTGCCTGAAATCGGGCATGAGTTACCTGCGGCGCAGTGGAAGGATTCTGGAACGCCCGTGGATTTGTTCACCTTCGAGGACGACCAGATGGTGCCGCCGGACGCGGTTTGGCGGCTTGCGGATCTTTACGGCCCCGATGCCAACCGCCACCTGCTGAGCCCTGCCGATTTCGGGTTGCCCGAGGTTGGTCATATCGGCGCATTTGCCCGGCGCAATGCAGCGGTTTGGCCGCGACTGATCGCTTGATCAGACGCGGCGCAGGACGGGCCGGGCACCGTCCAACAATCACCGGGTGCGAAGTTTCTTTTCCTTCATGACGCCACGGACCATCTTGCCGAACGCTTTGTCCCGCGCCCGGGACTGCGCGACGGTTTCAGAATTGCGCTGATCTTCGCGCCGAAGCTTGCGCCACCGGTCCAATCGAGCCGGATCAAGCGTGCCGTGGCTGATCGCCTTTTGCACGGCACATCCGGGCTCGGAGCTGTGCTGGCAATCCGAAAAACGGCAGTCCCGGCTCAACTCGGCAAGGTCAGAGAAAACGTCGTCGATCCCGTCCCGAGCGTCCAGCAGGCGCAACGCGCGCATTCCGGGTGTATCGATCAACCAGCCGCCGTTGCGCATCCGGTGCAATGCGCGTGCGGTCGTCGTGTGCCGGCCCCGCGCGTCATCCTCGCGAATGTCCGAGGTGGCAAGATCCTGATCGGTCATGGTATTGGCAAGTGTCGTCTTGCCAACGCCCGACGAGCCAACCAGCGCTCCGGTCTGGCTTTTGGGGCACCAGGACAGAACCTTTTCAACCTCTGCCGGGTCCAGCGCGTTGATCGCCAGAACCGTCAGGAACGGATCCAGTGATTGCACCTGTCCCGAGAAACTGTCAGGGTCCGCCGATTTGTCGGCCTTTGTCAGAACGACGACCGGGTAACACCCGGCCTGATGCGCAAGCGCCAGATATCGTTCCAGCCGGGGCAGGTTGAAATCGGCATTGCACGAGCTGACGATGAACAACACATCGACATTGGCTGCGATCAGTTGCGTCGCGGCACCTGTCCCGGCGGCGCGCCGGTGCAGCAGGCTGCGCCGGTCGAGCAAATGGCGCACACGTTTGTCGTCATCGGCGAGAACCCAATCGCCAACGGCATAGCTGCCGGTCGTTTGATCGGGGGTCAGCAACGGGACTTCGCCGTCAGGGTTCAGCCCGATCAGGCGGTCCCGATGAACGGAAGTGATGCGAAAAGGTGTGCAGGAAGGATAAGCCGCGTGTTGCGCAGCAAAGTGAGAGGACCATCCAAGGTCCGAAAGTGCAAGAAACATTGGTTTGCCTGTCGTCAGAAACAGCACTCCCGACGGATGGCGATCGCTCATCCCCGGGTCATGTGTTCAGGCAGTCAGTCGATACCGTTAGGTCAGAACCGTGCTGCCCGAAGGGTCTTTGCTACAATCATAAAGCCCTCCTGCGGCCAAGGTTCGTAAAGTGAGAGGTTGGACATCGACCCAAGCGGGGCTCGTTGTGGCTGCTTCCTTCCGGACCTGACCAGGTTGGCGAGGCGCTCGCCCGCGCCAACCTCTCGACTCTGGATATAGGGAAGGCTTCGGCAAAAGACAACCCGTCAGAGCGTCAGCCGAATGCGAGCAAAACCGTTTTCGTCAGGCTCCAGAATCTTGGGGGCAAACCTGTTCAATTCGTCGACATACTTCAAAGCACCGGGACCGGTCCGAAGAATGGTCGTCACCCCCGATTTCGGCATCAGAGAGAACGGATAAGGTTGCCGGGCCAATGGGTCGGGTGGCAGGCGGTGCGTCATGTAATCCCGCAAAATGTCCCGGATATCCAGCGGGGGCAGATCGATGGCCGGGGCCGATGACACATGCGGGAAATGCCCGCCCCCGCTTGCGCGATAATTATCGAGCGCAACGACAAATGCCTGATCGGGTTGCACGGCCTGGCCTGCGCAAGTCAGATGATGCACCCGCCTGTGGCCGGGATGGATCATTTGCCCCCCGACATCGTAACGCGCCGGTTGCGACGGGTCGATCTGATAGGACAGGCCAAAGATGACATCGAAATTGTATCCCGCCCGAGCCCGGTCGAACAGCTCTGCCTCGGCATCGGGGAATTGTTGGTTGAATGCGCTGGCTGACATCTCCAACCACTCCAGCAGCTGCGCGCCCGTGATCTGAACCGCGCGCAACTCGTTGGGAAAGACATGCAGGTCCGCCACGTGACGCAGACAGATTTCACCGGGCGGCACGTCTGTGTAGTGCCTGGGGCCAGAGCGCCCGCCGCATTTGGCCGGTGACGCGGCTGACAACAGCGGCAGCTCTGCAAGCGTGGTGCCGTGTAAAAAAGGGCGCAACGCAGCTGCCTGTGCGGCGGCCACAAGCGTCAATCCACGATCCGGCGCACAGAAACTGAAATAGCTGTTCAATGTCTCCGAGACGTGCGCAACGGGCGCGGCCATGTCCTGACGGGTCTGCTGATGCGCGGGTTCAACCAGATGTGCGATTTCCAAATCTTCGCCAATCGCGGTGCCGCCCACCGAAACCGGGCGCAATTCGGCGTGGCTGTCGACAACGCGCAGCCCCGATTGGGGCTCTAGGGTAACGGCCAGATCGATTACTCCAAGAAATGCGCCTGCCGAGCCGGGCATGACAACCGGCGTTCCATGCACCAGCCCTTTCACGTAATCCACATTCGGGGTTTGCGCGCCGGTGCGTGCGGGAAGGGTCAGGTGAGTGTGCCCGGCGACAACAGCGTCGATGCCCTCGATCGCGGCCAGGGGAATAACGGCATTTTCAGTGTCGGTCGCTGCGTCCGGGTGTCCAAGCCCGGAATGGGCGAGCGCCACGATCAGATCGCACCCCTTTTCGCGCAAGATACGCGTCAGGGACCGTGCCGCGACAACGATGTCGTCCGCCTCTACGGATTCGTTCAGATTGTGTTCTTCCCAACGTGTTGTCTGCGGTGGCAGAACCGAAAACACGCCGACGCGAATGGGTACATCCTTGTTTCCCACCCTAACGATACGGTCAAGGATCGCAAAACGCTGCCAAGATTGTTGTTCTCCGGACCGATGAAGATTGCCGCACAGAACCGGGCACGGGGCTTGTGCAAGGGTCTTGTCCAATGTCGGCAGCCCGAACCCGAAATCATGGTTGCCCAGACCAATCGCATCATAGTCCAGCGCATTGAATGCCTGCATCATCGGGTGGGGATTGTCGTTCCGAACGGCCCATTCGCCCATCGGCGTTCCCTGGAGCGAATCCCCGTTGTCGAACATCAGCACCAGCGTGTCTGTGGCCTCGTGCCGGGCCTTGCGGATCAGGCTGGCGGTGCGAGTCAGCCCAAGCGCCGGGTCCGGTGTGTCCGCGTAATAGTCAAAACCGGTCAGATGCATGTGCAGGTCGGAGGTGGCAAGAATACGAATACGCCCACGGTCTTTTGTGGGTTGAACCTGCGTCGATGGGTTTTGCTTCACTTTTGTTGTTCTGCTTTTGAATGTGGTAATGGGCTAAAATCATCAAAACGCAGTCTAGATGATTTTTCCGAGGCCGCCATGCGGCTTTTCGGCGGCGCGTCTGTGCGTTTTGCGTCTTGAATTGCCATTGCAACAGGGCCTGAGACATGGCAGCCCTGTGCGCAAGACCAGAAGGAATTCCAATGAAAAACGCAGAGCAGGTGACTTTCGGCGGCTCGGGTCTGAATCGGGCAGCGCATCTTCGTGGGGATTCAGAGAAGCTGGCCGAGATGGCACGCGACCCTGCTGCGCGATGCATATTGCTGTGGCGAGGCAAGCTTTTGGTCGTGGGCGCGGCGCTGGATCAGCTTGCCCTGACGCAGATGACTCACCCTTTGGTCAGCGATGGCCCCGGCGGCGTGATCGAAGCACCGGTTTTTCTGGGCCTGAGCGCAGAGGGCGCACCCCTGTTTGCCGCGGATATCTCGGCCTGGGGGGCAGAGGGATTGGATCTGACCGGCCTAGGAGAGTTCGTGGACAGATCCGAACAGCAGCACCCGGATTTGCCTGAAGGGCATGTTTTTGCCGAGCTTCGCCGGATCATGGCGCGATTGTCGCCTCGTGATGCCGAACTGGCCGCATCGGCCAAGGCGGTTGTCGGTTGGCACGAAACACATCGCTTCTGTGCCCGCTGCGGCGCAGCCAGCGATATGTCGCAAGGGGGATGGCAGCGCAGTTGCCCGTCATGCGGCGGGCAACATTTTCCGCGCACGGATCCGGTTGTGATCATGCTGATTACGCATGGGGACAATGTGCTTATGGGGCGGTCTCCGGGTTGGCCCGAGGGCATGTTTTCCTTGCTGGCGGGATTTGTCGAACCCGGCGAAACGCTCGAAGCGGCGGTGCGTCGCGAGGTGATGGAAGAGGCAGGCGTACCTGTTGGTGCGGTGTCTTACCTGTCCAGCCAGCCCTGGCCGTTCCCGGCATCCCTGATGTTCGGATGCGCCGGCGAGGCCCTGTCGCGCGACATAGTTATCGATCCGGTCGAGATCGAAGAGGCGATGTGGGTCAGCAAATCCGAAATGATGCAGGCATTTGCCGGCGAACATCCCCGGTTGTTGCCGGCTCGCAAGGGAGCTATCGCTCATTTTCTGCTTCAGAACTGGCTTGCGGATACGCTGGACTGAGAAAAACTGGTGAAGCCATAAACAGCAAAGGTCATTATGCAGTTTTCAGCGCGCGAAGATATCGAAGCCCCGATCAATTCGGTGTTCGACATGGTGTCGGATTTCGAAAGGTTCGAACGTATGGCGATGCGTCGTGGTATCGACGTGCGGCGTCTGGAGGCTGATGCAATGGTGGTTGCCGGCACTGAATGGAAAACCGAATTCAAGTTGCGTGGAAAGCCGCGCCAGATGTCGGTGGTGATGACGGATTACGACAAGCCGTCGCAAATGCGGTTCGAGGCGGCCAGCAAAGGGATGACCGGCCTGACGACAGTTGATTTTCTGGCCCTGTCTCCGCGCCGGACACGCCTGAGCATCGAAATGTCCTTGGCCGCAAAGTCCTTGCCCGCGCGGTTGCTGTTGCAGTCCATGAAGCTTGGACAGTCAAAGTTCCGCAAGCAATTCCAGGTGCGGTTCAGCGAGTTTGCGCGTGAACTGGAGCAGCGTCACCTGCACGGGGCGTGAACGGCGTCTGCTGGGCTGATCGGGGCAAGGATTGGAAAAGAAACCGCAGATGTCGCACATCATTTTTCTGCATGGCGCATCAAGCAGTGGTAAATCGACGATCGCGCAGGCTTTGCAACAGAAGATAGCGAAGCCGTTCTGGCATATCTCGATCGACCACTTGCGAGATTGTGGTGTTCTGCCGCTGGATCGCTATCGCCGTGGCGAGTTCGATTGGTCCGACGACCGATCGGCAGTCTTTGATGGGTTTCATCAGTCGCTGGCTGCCTACGCGGCCTCGGGCAACAATCTGATTTTGGAACATATTCTGGATACGCCGGGGTGGGACAAAGATTTGCGCGACCTTTTCCGCCCGTTTGATGTTCTGTTCGTGGCTGTCCATTGCCCGGTTCCCGAGTTGAACGCGCGCGAACGATTGCGCGGCGACCGTCCGGTGGGAAGCGCCCAACGGGACCAAACCATGATCCACGCTGGCAGAGTTTACGATATCGAAATTGATTCCATGGACGGCATCGAGGCCAACGTGCAGGCAATTCTTCAGGCATGGCGCAGTGACCTGCGCCAATCGGAATTCAACCAGTCTTTCGCGTGACCTGTCAGCCGCGAGGATGGGCCGCAGGGTAGACGCCAAGAACCTCGACATTGGTCGTGAAATGTTCCAGCTCGTCCATTGCCAGCTGCACGTTGCGGTCTTCGGGATGTCCAACGATATCCGCATAAAACTGCGTTGCAGTGAAGGACCCGTCGACCATATAGCTTTCCAGCTTGGTCATGTTGATCCCGTTGGTGGCAAAGCCACCCATGGCCTTGTACAGCGCGGCCGGGATGTTGCGGACCTGAAACACGAAGCTGGTGATCATTCCATACTCACCCCGACGTGACAGATCCGCCTCTCGTGACATGACAAGAAAACGGGTCGTGTTGTCGTCATTGTCCTCGATATGGCGGGCCAGCACGTTCAGGTCGTAGATTTCAGCCGCAAGCTCGCTGGCCAGAGCGGCGGAATGCAAATCCCCGATTTCGGCCACTTCGCGCGCGGCGCGGGCATTGTCGGGACTGACACGGCCGCGAATACCGTGTTCTTTCAGAAAGCCGGAACATTGCGGCAGCAGCACCAGATGCGAATGCGCTTCGGTGATGTCTTCCAGTTTTGCGCCGGGTACACCAAGAAGGTTGATGTGAACACGCACGAACGCTTCATCGATGATGTGAAGCCCGCTATGGGGCAACAGCCGGTGAATATCGGCAACCCGACCATAGGTCGTATTTTCGACCGGCAGCATCGCCAGATCGGCCGCGCCCGAGCGAACCGATTCGATCACATCCTCGAATGTGCGGCAGGGCAGGGCCTCCATTTCGGGTCGTGCGTTGCGGCAGGCCTCGTGACTGTAGGCGCCGGGTTCGCCCTGAAAAGCAATGCGATTGGTCATTTGGTCGATTCCATGCAACAAGTTCGCGATTTGGTCGTTTCGTCGCGGTGTCTATACCTTGCCTCTCGCAAGTGGAAGCCTTAGACACCTGCGCAGACAGCTGAAATGGACACGCGATCAATGTTCGACACGATGACAGTTACGAAGGCCGCCGCAGGCCTGTTCGGCACTTTCCTGGTGCTGCTTCTGGCCAAATGGGGGGCTGACATCCTCTATTCTTCCGGTGGCCATGGCTCGGCTGAGGCCGCCTACATTATCGAAACCGAAAGCTCGGGCGAAAGCGCCGACGGCGAAGAAGTGGTCTTTGAAGATCTGCTGGCCGCCGCTGACGTTGAGAAGGGCGCGAAAGTATTCCGCAAGTGCACCGCGTGCCACAAGCTGGAAGACGGGGCGAATGGAACCGGCCCTTACCTGTATGGCGTAGTTGATCGCCCGGTTGCCTCGGCAAAAGGTTTCACCGGTTACTCAGCCAGCATGCAGGCCCATGGCGGCAACTGGACGCCCGAAGCGCTGGATGCCTTCCTGGAACGCCCAAGCGCTTATATCTCGGGAACATCGATGAGTTTTGCTGGCTTGAAAAAACCTCAGGACCGCGCGGACTTGATTGCTTATCTGCAGACAATTGGCAACTGATTGCCTGAGAGACCATTGAAGTTCAGAGCCGCTGCCCCGCGCAGCGGCTTTTTTTGTCTGAAGGGAACTTCACAAAGCGCTCACGCATTCTAAACTTGAAACTGTCAGCGTTGGCACTTTAGCTAGCGTATGCGACATAAAAGATTACAATAACCCAGAGGATGAGCCCCATGATATCCCTAATGCCTGCTGCACGTGATCTTAAGGTCAGGCCATTGGCTGGCATATTCGGGCTTTGTGCTGTTCTGCTCTCTTCGCAAGCCGCTTTGGCATTGGATGAGGGGGTTACCCGCAGTCATGGATATTCGTATTTCGGCAATCTGGATTACACTGCTGACTATCCGCATCTGAATTACGTGAATCCAGATGCGCCCAAAGGTGGTGAGTTGTCCTTGGCGGCTTCGGGGACGTTCGATTCCCTGAATCCCTATTCCCGCAAGGGGCGCGCAGGCGCCTTGACGACGCTGCAATATGATCGCCTGTTCGAAAGCTCTGATGACGGTGTCGGGCAGTATTACGGCGTGCTGGCGGAAAGTCTGGAATATGATGAAGGGCGCAACTACGTCATTTTCCATTTGCGACCCGAAGCAACCTTTTGGGATGGCACGCCGGTGACGGCCGAGGATGTTGTCTACAGCCACCGCTTGTTCATCGAACAGGGCCTGCCTTCGTACGCCCAGGCCGTGGGCCGCATGGTGACGGGGGCCGAAGCGTTGGATGATCACACGGTCAAGTTCACGTTCAATCCGGAAGTCACACGCCGCAGTTTGATCGAGACCGTTGGGTCGACCCCCGTCTTTTCGAAAGCATGGTTCGAGGCGGATGAATCCAGACGTCTGGATGAGCCGCGTCTGGAAGTTGCGGTCGGCTCGGGCCCCTACAAACTCGACAGCTATGACATCAATCGCCGTATCGTTTACAAGCGACGCGACGACTATTGGGGTAAAGATCTGCCATTCAATGTTGGTCGCAACAATTTCGATACCATCCGCGTCGAGTATTTCGCCGATCAGACAGCGGCGTTCGAGGGGTTCAAGGCCGGTGAATACACGCTGCGGATTGAAAGCGATCCCAAGCTTTGGGCGACGGCGTATGATTTTCCGAAGCTAAACGAAGGTGTGATCGTTCGGGACGAGATACCGGATGGCAGCCCGCCAACGCCGTCAGGCTTCGTCTTCAACCTCGGAAAACCGCAGTTTTCCGACAAGAACGTACGCAAGGCCCTTGCACTGGCCTTCAATTTCGAATGGGCAAATGAATCCCTGCTGTTTGGTCTGAATTCACCGCGCAATTCCTTTACACAAGGCACCCCGCTGGAAGCGCAAGGCCTGCCCGAGGGCGATGAACTGGCGTTTCTTCAAGCGCTGGGTGAGGTTGTGCCCGAGGACCTTCTTTCAGAACCTGCCGTGACGGTCCACGAGTCAAACCCCGCGCGCCTGAACGATCGCAGAAATCTGCGAAAAGCCGCGAAATTGCTGGACGAGGCCGGGTGGCCCGTTGGCGATGGCAACGTGCGGCGCAACGCGGAAGGGCAGACGCTCAAGGTGGATTTCCCCTATCCTTCAAACCTGCCGACCTCGACGGCCACGATGATTGAAACCTATGTCCAGAACCTGCAAGCCATTGGCGTGGATGCGTCGGCGGAAAAGGTTGACCCGGCGCAATACACGCTGCGCAGCCGCGAGCGGGACTATGACATGGTCTATTCCACTCGTTACGGGTCTTTTTTGTCGACCGGTGGCGGGTTGAGCCAGATGTACGGGTCGGAAGAGGCCGCATTCAGTCTTTTCAACCCGGCCGGATTGGCCAGCCCATTGGTTGACGCAATCATCGAAGCATCCTTTGATACTGACAATCAGGCGGATCAGGACATGGCGTTGAAGGCGTTGGATCGCGCTTTGCGGTACGAGTTCTTCGTGATCCCCGTAGGATACATCGCTGACCACTGGGTGGCATATTACGATATGTATGAATACCCGGAAAACCTGCCGCCTTATTCGCTGGGCTATCTGGATCTGTGGTGGATCAATCCGGAAAAAGAGGCCGCACTGAAAGCGAAAGGCGCGCTGCGATAACATGGGCGCCTATATTCTAAGACGTTTGTTGCTGATCATTCCGACCCTTCTGGGCATCATGATCGTCAACTTTACGCTGGTACAATTCGTGCCTGGCGGACCGGTTGAGCAGATCATTGCCCAGATCGAAGGTCAGGGGGATGTTTTCGCCGGTTTTGCGGGTGCGGGCGATGCCGGCGCGGGGTCAGAGCCGGCGGGCGGCGTTTTCGACGACAAATATGTCGGTGCGCGGGGCCTGCCGCCCGAGTTCATCGCCGAACTTGAAAAGGAATTCGGCTTCGACAAACCGCCCCTGGAACGTTTTCTGATCATGATGGGCAACTATCTGACGCTGGATTTCGGCGAGAGCTATTTCCGCTCGATCAGCGTGATTGATCTGGTGCTCGAGAAAATGCCGGTCTCGATCTCGCTGGGCCTGTGGTCAACGCTGATTGCCTATCTGGTTTCGATCCCTCTGGGCATTCGCAAGGCGATCAGGGACGGTTCGCAGTTCGACACGTGGACCAGCGCAGCGATCATCGTGGCCTATGCGATCCCTGGCTTCCTGTTTGCCATTCTGCTGCTGGTGCTTTTCGCCGGTGGATCCTATTGGCAGATCTTCCCGCTTCGGGGGCTGACATCCGACAACTGGGACAGCCTGAGTCTCTTTGGCAAGATCGCAGATTATTTCTGGCATATCGCGTTGCCGACCATTGCGCTGACGATCTCGGCCTTCGCGACGCTGACGCTGCTGACCAAGAACTCGTTTCTCGATGAAATCAAAAAGCAATATGTTATGACCGCCCGCGCCAAAGGCTTGAGCGAACGCAAGGTGCTGTATGGCCATGTGTTCCGCAACGCGATGCTGATCGTCATAGCCGGATTTCCGGCCGTGTTCATCGGCGTGTTCTTCGGAGGTTCGATCATCATCGAAACGATCTTCTCACTTGATGGTCTGGGACGTCTGGGTTTTGAAGCCGCCGTGGCGCGGGATTACCCGGTGATCTTCGGCACGTTGTTCATCTTTGGCCTGATGGGTCTGGTGGTCGGCATCATCAGCGATCTGATGTATGTGCTGGTCGACCCGCGCATCGATTTTGAAAAGCGGGAGGGGTAAATGGCATTGTCCCCCCTGAACCAGCGCCGCTGGAGCAACTTTCGCCGCAACAAGCGCGCCTTCTGGTCGTTGATCATCTTCGCCGTGTTGTTCGGCCTGTCGCTGTTTGCAGAGTTCATCGCCAACGACAAACCGATTCTGGTGAAATACCGGGGCGAGTTTTACATGCCGGTCTTCAACTTCTACGCGGAAACCGATTTTGGCGGAGACTTCCAGACAGAGGCGATCTATCGCGACCCCGAGGTTCAGTGCCTGATAGACAGTGGCGGGCTTGAGCAGTGTTTTGACGATCCCGAAGGCATTATCGAACAGATCGACGCCGGCACGTTCCAGGCGGAGGGGTTCGAGCGTGGCTGGTCGCTTTGGCCGCTGATCCCCTATTCCTACAACACGTCTGTGGATCGCCCCGGGGCTGCACCTTTGCCGCCCAACGGCCAGAACCTGCTGGGCACCGATGACACCAAGCGCGATGTGCTGGCACGGGTGATTTACGGCTTCCGCTTGTCGATCCTGTTCACGCTGCTGGTGACGGGCGCTGCCAGCCTGATCGGTATTTTTGCCGGTGCCATACAGGGTTTCTTCGGCGGTTGGCTGGATCTGATCTTTCAGCGGATCATCGAGATCTGGTCAGCGACACCGTCGCTTTACGTCATCATCATCATGTTCGCGGTATTGGGGCGAAGTTTCTGGCTGCTGGTCGCGTTGATGATCCTGTTCAGCTGGACCGGGCTGGTTGGCGTGGTGCGCGCAGAATTCCTGCGGGCGCGAAACCTTGAATATGTGCGCGCTGCACGGGCATTGGGCGTGGGCAACATGACCATCATGTTCCGCCACATGCTGCCCAACGCAATGGTTGCCACGCTGACCTTCATGCCCTTCATCGTTACGGGCACCATTGGCGGGCTGGCTTCGCTGGATTATCTGGGTTTTGGTCTTCCGTCTTCGGCCCCCTCGCTGGGGGAGCTCACTTTGCAGGCAAAACAGAACCTTCAGGCCCCATGGCTGGCTTTCACGGCCTTTTTCACCTTTGCCATCATGCTGTCCCTGCTGGTCTTCATCTTTGAAGGCGTGCGGGATGCGTTCGATCCCAGAAAGACCTTCTCATGAGCCTGCTGGATGTAAACAACCTGAAGGTCTCGTTCCGGCAGGACGGTCAGATCAGTGCTGCGGTACGGGGCGTATCGTTCCATGTCGATCGCGGGGAAACCGTGGCGCTGGTGGGCGAATCCGGATCGGGCAAATCTGTCACCGCGCTCAGCACCGTAACTTTGCTGGGCGACAGCGCGATCGTCGAAGGGTCCGTCACCTATGACGGGCAGGAGATGATCGGCGCCTCGGAGCAACGCCTGATGGAGGTGCGCGGCAATGACATCAGCTTCATTTTCCAGGAGCCGATGACATCGCTGAACCCGCTGCACACGATCCAGAAGCAGATGGCGGAATCGCTAGCCCTGCATCAGGGGGTCACGGGTGATGTCGCGCGCGAACGGATTCTTGAACTGTTGAACAAGGTCGGTATTCGCGACCCCGAAGACCGGCTGGACAGCTATCCGCACCAGTTGTCGGGCGGACAGCGGCAGCGCGTGATGATCGCCATGGCGCTGGCGAACAAGCCGGACATCCTGATCGCCGATGAACCGACGACGGCGTTGGATGTAACCATTCAGGCACAGATCCTCGAGTTGCTGGCCAGTTTGCAGAAATCCGAAAACATGGGGATGCTGTTCATCACCCACGATCTGGGCATCGTGCGGCGCATCGCCGACCGGGTCTGTGTGATGAAGGATGGTGAGATCGTCGAGACCGGTGCGACTGCCGAGATCTTCGACAACCCGCAGCACCCCTATACCCGCAAGCTCCTGGCTGCGGAACCCTCGGGTCAGCCAGACGCCGTTGCGACAGATGCCGAGGAAGTCGCGCGTACCGATCACCTGAAGGTCTGGTTCCCGATCCAGCGCGGGTTTCTGAAACGCACGGTCGGCTATGTGAAGGCGGTGAATGACGCCACGCTGAGCGTGCGCGCGGGTGAGACCTTGGGGATCGTGGGCGAAAGCGGGTCGGGCAAGACCACGCTGGCGCTGGCGATCATGCGTCTGATCGCGTCCGAAGGCGGCATCACCTTCCGCGATCAGGATGTTCGAAAATGGTCCACGCGAGAGCTGCGCCGGCTGCGCAAGGATATGCAGATCGTGTTTCAGGACCCGTTCGGCAGCCTCAGCCCACGCATGACCTGTCAGCAGATCATCGCGGAAGGTCTGGCCATTCACAACATTGATCCTCATCGCGCGCCGCGTGAACTGGTCGCTGAAGTGATGACCGAAGTGGGCTTGGATCCTGCGGCGATGGACCGGTATCCGCACGAGTTTTCGGGCGGTCAGCGTCAGCGCATCGCGATTGCGCGCGCGATGGTCTTGCGCCCCAAGCTGCTGGTTCTGGACGAACCGACCAGCGCGCTGGACATGACGGTTCAGGTTCAGATCGTCGATCTGCTGCGCGATCTGCAAAAGAAATACGGGCTGGCGTACCTGTTCATCAGCCATGACCTGAAAGTTGTGCGGGCGATGTCGCACAAGGTGATCGTCATGCGAAACGGAGATGTGGTTGAAATGGGCACGGCCGAGGATTTGTTCGAAAATGCCCAGACCGACTATACCCGCGAGTTGATAGCAGCGGCGGGCTGAGATCAGCCCGCCACCGTCAGGCCATCAGGCGCTGGCTTTTTCTTTGTCTGCCGCTTTCGGCACCGGCCCGCGCAGTTCTTCATAGTGATCAAAGCTCAGCTTGACCCACCCGGTTCCGCGCGTGGCACTGGCAAGGGTGCGATGCAGTTCATCCTCGGCCACGGCGGGAATCAGAGCGTTGAAAATCTCCCAGCCTGATGCGTTTGGGTTGCCCTCGAACCCCAGAACCTGCCCTTGCAGAGAGCTGATCGTCGGCACGAGGTCGCCGACAAAATCAGAAGGCAGGTGGATTTCGGCGTTCAGGATCGGCTGCAAAACAACGGGCTTGGCCTGTGGCAGTGCTTCGCGCACGGCGTTCTTGCCCGCGGTGCGGAAGGCATAATCGGAACTGTCCACGTTGTGATGCTTGCCGTCATGCAGCGTGACCTTCACATCCACCACCGGAAAGCCCTCGGGGCCTTGCTCCAGCGCGTCTCTGGCGCCCTGTTCCACGGATGGAATGTAATTCTTGGGCACCGCGCCGCCCTTGACCACCTCTTCGAACTGGAACCCAGATCCGCGCGGCAGCGGCGCGACCGAGATCACGACATCCGCGAACTGCCCGGCCCCGCCGGATTGTTTGCGGTGTCTGTGGCGGTGTTCGACAGGTGTTCGGATGGTTTCGCGATAGGCGGTTTCGACCGGGTCGGCTTCAATCTCGATCCCGAAATCCTCGGCCAGCTTGGCGGTCACGCGCCGCATGTGCTGCGGACCTTGAGACCCAAGAACGGCGTGGCCGGTCAGCTCATCCTGTTGCAGGTGAAGGCCGGGGTCGATCTCGGCCAGGCGGCTCAGGGCGTTGGACAGGCGCACATCGTCCCGCTCATGCGCGGGCGAGACGATCTGACGATGCGCCACCGGATGCGAGGCCGCCCATTCCGGCAGTTCCGTCGCCGAATTGCTGTCGTAGATAAAGCCGGGGTTGAGGTGATCGGATTTCACCGCCAGACCAATCTGCCCGGCCTCAAGCGTGGCGATCTGGGTTTTGGCATCCAGCGTTGTCAGGTTGCCGACGGTCTCACCCCCCAAGGCTTCATGGGCTTGCACGCCGTCCCCCAGGCCGCGCAGAACGACGATTTTTCCGATGTGCTTTTTGACATCCGCAAAACCGGCAATGGCGCGGGCGCTGTCTGCGGCCTCGTCGCGCCCGGCGGCGATGTCAAACTCGGGAGCTTCGTGCCGCAGCGCCTTCATCAGACGCGTCAGCCCGTTGCCGTGGCTTGCGGCACCCAGGCAGGCGGGAATCAACTGATGGTTCTTCAGGACCTGTGCCGCCAGATCATAGACCTCGTCACTTGGCGGCTGCTTGTCTTCGATCAGCTGTTCCAGCAGGTTGTCATCGAAATCGGACAGGGTTTCGAGCAGCTCGGTTCGCGCTTCCTGCTCGCGGTCTTCGACGGATTGAGGCAGTTCGATCAGGGCCGAGGGCTGGCCCTCCTGATATTTCCAGGCCCGTTCCGAGATCAGATCGACCGCCCCGATGATCGTTTCCCCTTCGCGGATCGGTACCTGACGCAGGGCAATGTGGTGGGTGCAGTATGTTTGCAGAGCGGCGATGATATCGCGGACGCGGCCATTGGGGTTGTCCATCCGGTTGATGAACAGAAAACAGGGGATGCCGGCCTCTTCGACCAACCGCAGGTAGGGCGCGCACAGAACGGCGGCATTCGGATCGGGGGGCACCACGACCACGGCGGCGTCCGAAATCGCCATTGCAGGGCCGACATAGGCCAGTGCATCGCCGCCCCCATCGACGTCGATCGCGCACCAGGGCTCGTCCAGGTAAGAAAAACCGTGCAAATGCACGGTTCCGGAAACATCGAATGTGGTGGGACGCCCGTCGAGGCGGCTGATGGCCTCGACAAGCGTAGATTTGCCCGATTGGCTGGGCCCGAGGACGGTGAAAACGCGCATGAGTGTTGTCCCTCTTTCAGGTTGCAGATTGGCTACACGAAAGGGACCGACCGACGCGTTGGCGCCGACAAGGATTGTCTGTATTTTGCCCGCCTCAGACCGCAGAGCGAGATGCCGCCCTACAGCATGAGTGTGGGAAAAACCGCAGGCGTGCGTCAAGCCCCTGATGTGTTTTGCGCGTCACGGGCCGAATGTTGCCCGCCGAAAAAGGGTCAGATGGCCGAGCTGTGCCCGGCTTTGCTGAGGTCATAGGCGTCAAAGGTACGGGCGATCATCCGGGTCAGCGCCCGCGCTTCGGGCGGTATGAAAAGCCCGGCTTCGGTGATTTGCAGCATCCCGTCGAAAGATGCGTTGGCTGCGCGGTACATCTCGTCCAGGTCAGAGGCCGAAATATCGTGATCCCGCAGGATTTCCGCCGAGTCGATCTTGAAATCGCACATCAATGCCTCGATCAGGCGGGCACGCAGAATGTCCTGACCTTTGAAAAGGTGCCCTCGGGATGTCGAAAACTGCCCATCGCGAATGGCTTTGGTATGGGCAGAGGTGGCCGGAGCGTTCTGCGCGTAACCTTGCGGGAAACGAGAGATCGAGCTGGCCCCGACACCAATCAGAACATCGGCCTGATCGTCGGTGTAACCCTGGAAGTTCCGCTTGAGGCGACCCGCGCGCAAAGCGTGGGTCAGCCCGTCATCCTGAGTGGCGAAATGGTCGATGCCGATCTCGGCATAATTGTCCCAAAGGAACAAACGTCGGGCCGTGTCGAACAGTTCAAGGCGCTGTTCCGGTGTGGGCAGGGCGTCCGACGGAATCAGCTGCTGCCGCTTGGCCATCCAAGGCACGTGGGCATAACCGTAAAGTGCCACGCGATCCGGGCTGAGCGACAGGAGTTTCTGCACGCTTTCCGTCATACGCGCCTTGGTCTGATGTGGCAGACCGTAAAGGATATCCGCATTCAGGCTGGTGATGCCACGTTCACGGATCATGTCGATGGCGTCGCGCGTGGTGTCGTAGCTTTGAATACGGCCTATGGTTTTCTGGATTTCGTCATCGAAATCCTGCACCCCGATCGAGGCGCGGTTCATGCCCGCCTCTGCCAGCGCGTCCAGACGCGCTTCGTCAATCTCGTTCGGATCGATCTCGACCGAGAATTCGGCATTCGGCCCCATGGGCACGATACCCAGGATGTGTTGTGCCAATTCGCGCATCAATTGGGCGTTCAGCAATGTTGGTGTGCCGCCGCCCCAGTGCAGGCGCGACAAAACCACACCTTCAGGCAGACGGGCCGCCAAAAGGTCCAGTTCGGCCTTCAGAACATCGACATAGGCGATTACCGGATTATCGGTTTGTGTCCCTTGTGTCCGGCACGCACAGAACCAGCAAAGCCTGCGGCAGAATGGGACATGAATGTACAGCGAAATTGCACTGCCGGGTTTGATCCCGGAAATCCAGTCGCCAAACATGTCTGATCCCACGTCGTTGCTGAAGTGGGGGGCGGTGGGGTAGCTTGTGTAACGCGGTACTTTCGCGTCAAAAAGTCCAAGCTTTGCCAATTGTGGTTTCACTATCATGGCGATACCCTTATGCGACAGGCGACACAGGTGCTTTGATGGAGATCAAGTGGGAACGCGCATGACAGTAAAAGCACAATTTGACCATTCAAATTGCGGAGATTGCCCGATTCGTCATCGCGCCGTCTGTGCCCGTTGTGATGCCGATGAGCTGGAAGAGCTTGAAAGCATTAAATATTACCGTAGTTTTGAGGCGGGTCAGACGATCATCTGGTCTGGGGATCAGATGAGTTTTGTCGGCTCGGTTGTGGCCGGAATCGCATCGTTGACCCAGACGATGGAAGATGGCCGCACCCAAATGGTTGGTCTGCTGCTGCCAAGCGACTTCGTTGGCCGCCCGGGTCGCGATACTGCGCCTTATGATGTTCAGGCCACGACGGATGTCGTGATGTGCTGTTTCCGCAAGAAACCGTTCGAAGAGTTGATGGACCATACCCCGCATATCGCCCATCGTCTTTTGCAGATGACTTTGGACGAGCTTGATGCCGCCCGCGAGTGGATGCTGGTTCTGGGGCGCAAAACGGCGCGTGAGAAGATTGCCAGCCTGCTGTCGATCATTGCGCGCCGGGACGCTTCGGTCAGCCAAAAGGGTCTGACTGGATCTATCGTGTTCGACCTGCCCCTGACCCGAGAAGCAATGGCGGATTACCTGGGTTTGACATTGGAAACGGTCAGTCGCCAGATATCAGCTTTGAAAAAAGACGGGGTGATCACACTTGAAGGAAAGCGGCACGTGACCATCCCCGATCTGGGCCGCCTGATGGAAGAGGCAGGTGACGATTCGGATGGCGGCTTTCCGGTCTGACGTAATCGGCTTTTGACCACTAACTGCCGCCGCAGTCTTTTTCGCGGGATATCTAATTCAGGAGCTCGGCATGGAATTTACCAGTTTGTTAGCAATGCTTTTGGTCGGCGCAATCGCCGGTTGGCTTTCCGGAAAGATCATGGAGGGCAGGGGTTTTGGTCTTTTCGGAAACATAGTTGTCGGAATCGTAGGTGCGTTTCTGGCGGGGTTGATTTTTCCGGCGCTTGGATTTGCCGTTGGCGGCGGCCTGCTGTCATCTATCCTCTTCGCAACAGCAGGTGCCGTAATCTTGTTGTTCCTGATAGGCCTGATCCGCAGAGGATGACAAAAGCCGCCAAGTCGGGCGGCTTTTGAAGGGCGGCTCAATGGGCCAGGAATACCGGTACGGTAGACTGCTCCAGCATGTTTCGGGTTGCGCCGCCCAGAATGGCCTCGCGAAAACGGGAATGACCGTAAGCGCCCATGACGATCAGATCCGATTCTGTATCGGATGCGTGACGGTTGAGAATATCCGACACGCGCGTCATGCTTTTGCTCAGCACATCAATCTCACATTTGACCCCGTGTCGGGCCAGCATCTGTGACAGCATTCCGCCCGGATCAGACCGGTCCGGCCCATGGCGGGGCGGATCGATGACCACGATTCGGACCAGCTCGGCCTGTTTCAGGAAGGGCAGGGCGTGACGAATGGCGCACATGGCCTCTACGCTTTCGTTCCAACCTATCATGATGTTGCGCGGCACCGTCAGCGGCTCGGCGTCGTCCGGTACGACCAGAACCGGGCAATGCCCTTCGAACATGGCGGCTTCGATGATGGGCTCGGCCTCGGCGCCGCGGTCTTTGCCATAAGGGTGCGGCAGGACCACCAGATCGGAAAACCGTGCCCTATGCGCAACATGGCGTCCGATATCGGCGATCTGCGCGACGCCGTGCTCGGCGGACCAACGAACGCCGGACTTGCCAAGGTAGTCATTGGCAAAGTTCAACAGCTCCTGGGCCTCGGCATTGGCCCGGCTCAGTGTTTCCTGAACGATAAGCGCATTGGCACCCGCATAGTAATAACCTGTCTGACTGCGATCGACGCCAAGGCACAGGGCTTCGGCATGTGCATCCTGCGATTCTGCCAGGGCCACCATCTGCGCCAGAGCGGCGGGTGCCGTCTGTGTTTCGGTCATGACAGTGAGTAGTGATTTGTAAGTCATTGCGACCTCATGATTCGGGCATTTGGTCTCATGTGACCAGTCGGCCTATTTCCTCTACAATGCGTGTCACAGAAAACGCAGAACTGTCTTGATACAGATCAAAGCAGTAACAGCTGCCGTGCTTCAGAACGGCAGCCAGTCAAATGGGTTTCGCGCGTACAAGAATCAAAAACGCGCGGGGCATGGCAAAGGGACGCAATATGTCGAATTACATCAAGCTGATCGTGCTTGGTCTGATCGCGCTGTTTGCAGCGATCGGAACCAATTATGCACGCGATTTGGCGTATCAGGTACATGCACTGCTGGTGATGCTTATCGCCGGTGGCCTGTTTATCTGGACGCTTCGAAACACTGACGAGCCAGATATTCTAGTCGATCGCTCGGGCGAATACATGGATGACGTGATCCGCTATGGCGTGATCGCAACCGCCTTCTGGGGCGTGGTCGGGTTTCTGGCCGGGACCTTCATCGCGTTTCAGCTCGCCTTTCCGGTGCTGAACTTTGAATGGGCACAGGGATATCTGAATTTCGGTCGTTTGCGTCCGCTGCATACATCGGCAGTGATTTTTGCCTTTGGTGGCAACGCGCTGATCGCAACGTCGTTCTACGTCGTTCAACGTACCAGCGCCGCGCGTCTTTGGGGCGGCAATCTGGCCTGGTTCGTTTTCTGGGGCTATCAGCTGTTCATCGTGCTGGCGGCGACGGGCTATGTCCTGGGCGGAACGCAGTCCAAGGAATATGCCGAGCCTGAATGGTATGTCGATCTGTGGCTGACCATTGTCTGGGTCGCCTACCTGGCCGTGTTCCTGGGTACGATCGTCAAGCGGAAAGAGCCGCATATCTACGTAGCCAACTGGTTCTACCTGGCCTTTATCGTCACCGTTGCGATGCTGCACCTGGTCAACAACATGACCGTTCCCGTCAGCATCTGGGGTTCGAAATCGGTCATCGTCTGGTCGGGCGTACAAGACGCCATGATCCAGTGGTGGTACGGCCACAACGCGGTGGGATTCTTCCTGACTGCCGGCTTTCTGGGCATGATGTACTATTTCATCCCGAAACAGGCCGAACGCCCTGTATTCTCGTACAAGCTGTCGATCATCCACTTCTGGGCACTGATCTTCCTGTATATCTGGGCCGGTCCGCACCACCTGCACTATACCGCGCTGCCTGACTGGGCTTCGACGCTGGGCATGGTGTTCTCGGTGGTCCTGTGGATGCCGTCCTGGGGTGGTATGATCAACGGTCTGATGACCCTGTCGGGCGCATGGGACAAGCTGCGCACCGACCCGGTGATCCGGATGATGGTGATCTCGGTCGGCTTCTACGGCATGTCCACCTTCGAAGGCCCGATGATGTCGATCCGCGCGGTGAACTCGCTGTCGCACTACACTGACTGGACCATTGGTCACGTGCACTCGGGCGCGCTGGGCTGGAACGGTATGATCACCTTCGGTGCGCTGTACTTCCTGGTGCCCGTCCTGTGGAAGCGTGAGCGTCTGTACTCGCTGCAAATGGTCAGCTGGCACTTCTGGCTCGCCACCATCGGTATCGTGCTTTACGCCGCGTCGATGTGGGTCACCGGTATCATGGAAGGCCTGATGTGGCGCGAAGTGGATGCCAACGGCTTCCTGGTTAACTCGTTCGCCGACACCGTGGCTGCCAAGTTCCCGATGTATGTGGTGCGTGCTCTGGGTGGCGTGATGTTCGTCGCCGGTTCGCTGATCATGTGCTACAACCTGTGGATGACTGTGCGGAAGGCACCGGCCAAAGAGGCCAGCCTGACCGTCGCGGTCCCGGCTGAATAAGGAGGGCCGGAGCAATGGCAATTCTCGACAAACACAAGATCCTCGAGACCAACGCGACCCTCCTGCTGATCTTCAGCTTTCTGGTCGTGACCATCGGTGGCATCGTTCAGATCACCCCGCTGTTCTATCTTGAGAACACGATCGAAAAGGTGGAGGGCATGCGCCCTTATACCCCCTTGGAAATGGCGGGGCGCGAGATCTATATCCGCGAAGGCTGCTATGTCTGCCACAGCCAGATGATCCGCCCGATGCGGGATGAGGTCGAACGCTATGGCCACTACTCGCTGGCGGCGGAATCGATGTACGATCACCCGTTCCAGTGGGGGTCCAAACGGACCGGACCGGATCTGGCGCGTGTCGGTGGCCGCTATTCTGACCAATGGCATGTCGACCACCTGCGGGATCCGCAATCCGTTGTGCCTGAATCGGTGATGCCGAAATACGGCTTCCTTGAACATCGCAAAATTGACGGCAAGTACATCGGTGATGTGATGGCCGCCAATGCTCTGGTCGGTACGCCATATACCGAAGAGATGCTGGAAAACGCACAAGCCGACTTTCTCGCTCAGGCTGACCCGGACAGCGACTATGACGGGCTGCTGGAGCGCTATGGCGACAAGGTCAACGTGCGCAACTTCGACGGCCAGCCCGAGTTGACCGAAGCTGATGCGTTGGTTGCCTATCTTCAGATGCTGGGCACGTTGGTCGATTTTTCGACCTTCACCCCGGACGCAAGCCGCTAAAGGAGGATCGTGATGGAAGAATACACAATTCTCAGGCAGTTCGCGGATAGCTGGATGCTGCTGCTGTTGTTCGCCTTCTTCGTTGGTATCGTCATCTGGGTTTTCCGCCCCGGTGCCAGCAAGGAATACAAGGACACCGCCAACATCCCCTTCCGGCATCAAGACAAACCCGCCACATCCAAGGAGGCGCGGCAATGAGCAAGACACCTGAAAAACAGCCGGGTGATCCGAATACAACCGGGCACAGCTGGGACGGGATCGAAGAGTTCGACAACCCGATGCCGCGCTGGTGGCTGTGGACCTTCTACGCCACTATCTTCTGGGGCGTGATCTACACGATCATGTATCCAGCATGGCCCTTGGTGCAGTCGGCAACCGCCGGCGTCATGGGCTGGTCTTCACGGGCTTTGGTCCAGCAGGAGATGGTCGCATTCGAAGAGGCAAATGCACCCTGGAACGCCAAACTGGTGGAAACACCATTGGAAGACATCGCGAAGGACGCTGAGCTTCAGCAATATGCCGTGAACTCTGGCGGTGCCGTGTTCCGTACCTGGTGTGCACAGTGCCACGGTTCCGGTGCGCAGGGCGCGCCGGGTTTCCCGAACCTGCTGGATGACGCCTGGCTGTGGGGTGGTACGATGGAAGATATCGTCTACACCGTCAGCTATGGTATCCGGAACGAAGAAAGCGACGATGCGCGCTATTCCGAGATGCCTGCCTTCGGTGAAATCCTAGAGCATGACGAAATCACGCAGGTGGTTCAGTATGTCATGTCGCTGAGCAACGCTCAGACCGATGACGCGGCGGCACAGGCGGGCAAGGTTGTCTTCGAAGACAACTGCGCGGCCTGCCATGGTGAAGATGGCAAAGGTGACATCTTCCAGGGGGCGCCGAACCTGACCGACGCGATCTGGCTTTATGGCGGTAGCGAAGAAGCTCTGACCGAAACAGTGACTTACAGCCGCTTTGGTGTCATGCCGCCCTGGGATACCCGACTGACCGAGGCGCAGATCCGTGCGGTTTCCGCCTATGTCCACCAGTTGGGTGGTGGCCAGTAAGACCTAGAGGGCACCTTCGGGCGGCTGGCCGCCCGAAGGCTGTAGCACCGGCTGTTCCATCTGTTCGCGCGTTTCCTGAACAGCCGGTGCTTTTTTACACTGAATTCCTGTTGTTTTGCCATTCCGTTCTTTGCAACGACGGCTGATCACCCGCGTTCGGGCAGGGCTGACCCGGGGCTGCGACAATTGGTCGGCACTTGGAAAACTGCATGTCCCACGTGCAGCTGGTATCGCGCCACAAGTAGATTTTCCGCCAAAATAGGCTGAAAATCGGCTAAAATACCTGATCTCCGGTGCCGGCAAGATGGGCTGATCTTTAAAAGATGTTTGCTCGATGCGCTTTTTGACCCATGTCAAAGTTCGCCTAGGCATGATCTGGAACAAGACGTCTTCAGAAGACCCATTTGTGGAGCCAGCCAGTGAGCGATTCCGATCCCGCCCCCAGCCTTTACGCCGCGCGTGAGCCGATTTTTCCAAGACGTGTTTCGGGGCCGTTTCGAAACCTGAAATGGATCATCCTCATCGTCACACTGGGCATCTACTATGTGACACCCTGGATCAGATGGGATCGCGGCCCCAGCCTGCCTGATCAGGCTGTCCTTCTGGATCTTGCAAATCGACGTTTTTATTTCTTCTGGATCGAGATCTGGCCGCACGAATTCTACTTTGTCGCTGGTCTGCTGATCATGGCAGGTTTGGGTCTGTTCCTGTTTACGTCGGCTCTGGGTCGCGTTTGGTGCGGGTATGCATGCCCGCAAACCGTCTGGACGGATCTGTTTATTCTGGTCGAGCGTTGGATTGAAGGCGACAGAAACGCCCGCCTGCGCCTGCACCGTCAGGAAAAGCTTGATTTCCGAAAGGCTCGCTTGCGGGTCACCAAATGGGCGGTCTGGTTTCTGATCGGTTTGGCGACAGGTGGTGCCTGGGTGTTCTATTTCGCGGATGCGCCTACGCTGGCCCGTGATCTTGTGACGGGCAACGCGCATCCCATTGCCTACACGACGATGTTGATCCTGACGGGTACAACCTTCTTCTTCGGCGGGTTCGCCCGCGAGCAGATCTGTATCTATGCCTGCCCATGGCCGCGCATTCAGGCGGCGATGATGGATGAGGACACGCTGGTTGTCGGCTATCGCGAATGGCGGGGTGAACCGCGCGGCAAAGGCAAGCGGACGGCCGATTCTGAATTGGGGGATTGCATCGACTGTATGGCCTGCGTGAATGTCTGCCCTGTCGGAATCGATATTCGGGATGGCCAGCAGCTGGAATGCATCACCTGTGCCCTTTGCATCGACGCTTGTGATGACATGATGGCCAAGATCGGAAAGCCACGAGGGCTGATCGACTACATGGCGCTGAGCGATGAAAAGCATGAGCGATCTGGCGAGCCCGCCAAGAATGTCTGGAAGCACATTCTAAGGCCGCGTACGATCATGTACACCGCATTGTGGGCGCTGGTCGGGTTCGGGCTGCTGTTTGCGCTCTTCATCCGTTCTGACATCGATCTGACTGTTGCACCGGTCCGCAACCCCACTTTCGTCACCCTGTCGGACGGTACAATCCGCAACACCTATGACGTTCGTCTGCGCAATAAGCACGGTGAGGACCGTCTGTTCAAACTGTCTTTGGCGGGCGATCCGGCGATGCGACTGGAAATCGAGGGAACCAAAATCGATACTGTGAATGTCACGGCGGATACGGCACAATTGACCCGTGTATATATCGTGGCCTCTCGCGATAGCGATCCGGCCACAGCAGAGGCGACACCAGTACGGATCTGGGTCGAAGACCTCAGCAGCGGCGAACGCGCCTACAAGGACACCACGTTTAACGGACGAGGAAACTGATCATGGCCGAACGTAAATTCACCGGAAAGCACGCTTTGGCCGTGTTTGTCGGCGCTTTTGGCGTGATCATCGCGGTGAACCTCGTGCTGGCGTATAATGCGGTGAAAACCTTTCCCGGGCTGGAGGTCAAGAACTCCTACGTCGCCAGTCAGGAGTTCAACGAGCGCCTGAAAGAGCAGCAGGCGCTGGGATGGACAGTTCGGGCGGAAACCCAAGGCGGCCTTCTGATCCTGCACATCACCGACGAAAGCGGTGCGCCGGTTGAGGTGAGCGAATTGCAGGCCGTGGTCGGCAGGGCAACCCATGTGCGCGACGACTTCGTGCCGGATTTTACGTTCGACGGTACAGCCTATGCCACGCCTGCTACACTGGGCAAGGGCAACTGGAACATCCGATTGGTGGCGCGTGACGGAAACGGTGCCGAATTCTCGCAGCGCGTCCCGCTTTACGTGAAGGGGTAAGCATGACGGCTCAGCTTTCATCCGGCACAGCAGCCTGTCCGGGCTGCCTTGCGGCCCCGGCCGAACCGGCCCGGCCCATACCGGAGGATGTGCAGATCGCTTTGTCGCTGCCGGGCATTCATTGCTCGGCCTGTATCGCGACGGTCGAGCGTGAACTGAACGCGCATCCCGGCGTCGAAGACGCCCGGGTGAACCTGACGCTCAAACGCGCGATGATCAAGGCCACGCCGGAAACGCGTGCAAGCGATCTGATCCCGGTGCTTGAACAGGCAGGATTCGAAGCGCATGAGCTTGATCCGGGGGCTTTGTCCGCAACGCAGACGGACAAGGCCGGGCGTGATCTTCTGATGCGACTGGCCGTGGCCGGGTTTGCATCCATGAACGTGATGTTGCTGTCGGTGTCGGTCTGGTCCGGTGCGACGGATGCAACGCGGGACATGTTCCACTGGATTTCAGCGGCCATTGCGCTGCCGGCCATTGCGTTCTCGGCCCAGCCGTTCTTTGCCAATGCCTGGAGCGCCCTGCGCGTGCGCCGGCTGAATATGGATGTGCCGATTGTGCTGGCGATCCTGTTGGCGCTGGTCACGTCGCTGTGGGAAACCGCACTGAGCGGCGAGCATGCCTATTTCGACGCAGCCCTGACATTGACCTTCTTTCTGCTGGCCGGACGGTATCTGGATTACCGCACCCGTGCCGCGGCGCGATCTGCGGCCGAGGAATTGACCGCGTTGGAAGTTCCCCGCGCCATTCGTGTCGCCGATGGGGTTGAAGATGAAGTGCCCGTTTCCGAGTTGCCCGTCGGTGACCTGATCCTTGTGCGACCGGGTGGGCGCATGCCCGTGGACGGCCAGATCGTGTCGGGTCAGTCCGAACTGGATCGATCCCTTCTGACGGGCGAGACGGTGCCAGTCTTTGCCGAAGCCGGGCAGGTTGTGAGCGCGGGTGAAGTCAACCTGACGGGTCCGTTGACAATCCGGGCAACGGCGGTGGGTGAAGACACGTCGCTCCATCGTATGGCTGATCTGGTCGCCATCGCCGAGTCTGGCCGGTCCCGTTACACCTCGTTGGCCGACAAGGCCGCCAAGCTGTATGCGCCGGGTGTTCACATTCTGTCGGCGCTCAGCTTTGTTGGGTGGTACATCTATTCCGGTGACTTGCGCACGGCGCTGAATATCGCGGCGGCTGTTCTGATTATTACCTGCCCCTGTGCGTTGGGTCTGGCCGTGCCAGCGGTAACCACGGCCGCGTCCGGCCGGTTGTTCCGCAAGGGAATGCTGATCAAGCACGCCACGGCACTGGAGCGGCTGTCCGAAGCTGACACGGTTGTATTCGACAAGACGGGCACGCTGACATCCGGCGCACCCGAACTGGTCAATCTGGCAGACCATGCACGCGCCAAGATCGAGGTCGCTCTGGCGCTGGCTGAGGCTTCTGCGCATCCCTTGTCCGTATCATTGGCAAAAGCGGCGCGTGCGGCAGGGATCAAACCAGCAAATGTGCGGGGAATAGCCGAGGTTCCCGGTTATGGCACCGAGGGCAAATTCCGTGGTCAACGTGTTCGTCTGGGGCGGGCGGCCTGGGTCGGCGCGGATCAGGGCACCGACACTTCGGCCTGGCTGGCAATCGGCGAGGACGCACCCGTGGCCTTCCGATTCTCGGACGCGTTGCGCCCGGGCGCCGCTGAGGCGGTGGATGCCCTGCGTGCTTCGGGCAAACGTGTACTTTTAATTTCAGGGGATTCGCAGGGGGCGGTGCGCGCCTTGGCCGAAAAACTGGGAATCACGGATTGGATCGCCGAGGCTTTGCCGCAGGACAAGGCAAGACGCATTCAGGATCTCAGCGATGAAGGCCACAAAGTTCTGATGGTTGGCGACGGTCTGAACGATACCGCCGCTTTGGCCGCGGCGCATGTGTCGATCTCTCCGGCCTCTGCGCTGGATGCGGCGCGGGTCGCGTCGGATATCGTGCTGTTGGGCAATGATCTTTCGCCCATTGCGGATGCGTGTGACACGGCCGTCAAAGCCACCAGACGCATTCGCGAAAACTTCCAGATCGCAACCGTTTACAACGTGATCGCCGTTCCTCTGGCCGTGATCGGATTGGCGACACCGCTGATCGCGGCCTTGGCGATGTCGACCTCGTCCATTACCGTGTCCCTGAACGCCCTGCGGCTGAGGTAACCTGAATGGAAGTGCTTGCTTATCTGATCCCGATTTCCCTGTTCCTGGGGGGCGTTGGTCTGGCTGCCTTCGTATATACCGTTCGTACGAACCAGTACGAAGACCCCGAAGGTGATGCGCGCCGGATCCTGAGCGACGAATGGGATGACAAACCCAAACCCTGAACGAATGCCCCATAGAGGCAGAGTTGAACCAACTGCCCTTGAAATTGCCGCAATGCCCGGCTATGTCCGGCCCATCCGCTAGCAGAGAGAACACGCCAAATGGCCACCACCAATCCGATCCAGTTCATTCAGCAAGTCCGTGCCGAAGTCTCCAAGGTCGTCTGGCCGACCCGGCGCGAGGTGCTGTTGACCACGGTAATGGTCTTCATCATGGCGGCGCTGACGGCTGTATTTTTCGCTTTGGTCGATTTGGGTATTCGGGGTGGTCTTCAACTGATCCTGGGTGCTTTCAGCTAGACGGGATCAGCGCGCTGAAACGTCTCTGCCCCCTTGCGCTGCGGGCAATGTCAGAGTAGGTGACGCGGTACTATTCGGAATGGGCGTGTGGCGATTCGGGCTGCGCGCCGCTTTTTATTCCGGATGGCGTGACAAGATTTTAATGACGGGTGTGTCCGGTACGCTTGATGCCCCGAAGACAAACAAGGACGACAGGTTCATGGCGAAACGGTGGTACTCGGTCAGCGTTCTTTCGAATTTCGAAAAGAAGATCGCAGAACAGATCCGCACGTCGGTGGCTGAACAGGGCCTTGAGGACGATATCGACGAAGTTCTGGTGCCCACCGAAGAGGTGATCGAAGTGCGCCGGGGCAAGAAGGTCACGACCGAACGCCGCTTTATGCCTGGTTACGTTCTGGTGCATATGGAAATGTCGGATCAGGGGTACCACCTGATCAACTCGATCAACCGCGTCACCGGTTTCCTGGGCCCGCAAGGCCGCCCGATGCCGATGCGCGACGCCGAAGTGAACCAGATCCTGAACCGTGTTCAGGAAGGTGAAGAAGCGCCCAAGCTGATGATCAGCTTCGAGGTCGGTGAGAAGGTCAAAGTCAACGACGGCCCGTTCGAAGATTTCGACGGCATGGTCGAAGGTGTGGACGACGAGAACCAGAAGCTGAAGGTTTCGGTTTCGATCTTCGGCCGGGAAACTCCGGTCGAGCTGGACTTCACGCAGGTCACCAAGCAGAGCTGAGGAAACATTCCTCGAGAATTGAAACGCCGCGATGCCAAGGGCAACGCGGCGTTTTTTTGTTTGGGTATTCGCTGAAAACGGATCGACCTATTGCGCCTGAACCATGGCCGCGCGCAAGAGTTGCGGTCGGTCGGTCTGGGAAGGCAGGAACACAGCCTGCGATCCGGCATCCAGTGCCGACAGGCTCGCGTCATACCACTGCATCGCAAGATCGCGACGTTTCTGCACACCGAAGCCTTCGCGCAGATGGTGGCCAATCAACTCGCCATAGGCGGGTTCACCCATTGCGACCAGCATCAGGGCAGACCCAAGAGCAGCATCCATGTTGTCCTGACGATAGCCAATCGCAAGGCAAACCTTGCTTGTCGCGGCCAGATCTTGGGGGCTGAGGCCCGAGTCCAGCGCCAGCTTGCGCATCTGGGTTTCAGCCTCGGTTTTCGAGTTGATAGACAGAGCATCAACCTGAGGCGCCACCATTTCACCATACGAGTCGCATTGAGCACTCACCTGATCCGGCGTCAGCCCCTGGATATCCTGAATAAGATCTTCACCGCGTGCCATCGCGTAGCTGCGGGCAAGACAGAACTGTTCGCTGAGCGCAAAGTCGGGATCCGACATGTTCGCCAGGGTCGTATAGCCGCCGTTGGTAGATGTTTGCAGCATGACCCCGCTACAACGATTGGCCAGAGACGGGCCTCCGGTGCCGCCGGAAAACAGGCTCGGCAGGCTGGCAGACGTTGTTTCGGTTGTCTCCGGCTCAGGTTCTTGCGGAGTCGCAACCGGAACAGGTTGTGCTGGGGCGGCTTGTGCCGGAGCTTGCGGAGCAGTAGCCAAAGCAGATCCCGTTTGCACCTGACGGCGATACGCCATCAGAAGCGGTTGGCCCGCAAGTTGAGTCGTCGCCTGTCCTCCGCTTGTGGCCCAATAGTAGGCTTGCATCAGAAAGTCATACTGATACGGCTGAAAATCATAGCCGTTTACTGGATAACCCATCGAGGCCTGATAGCGTTCGATTGCGGACCGGGTGCCACGACCGACCTGACCATCGACCCTTCCTGCGTTGTATCCGAAGTAATTGAGCGCGGTCTGGGTTTGCGCGCCTTGTGTGGTAGACGGAATACCTGACCGATAGGTGCGGTTCGATGAAGTTGTTCTCTGAGATTTTTTCTTTTGTTGGTCCTTGCCGATTGCGTAACCAACGATCCCGCCGACGACCGCACCACCAAGAAACTCTCCAGCGTCGGCCCGTGCCGTTTGAGGGATGGCAGCAGCAAGAGAAAAGGCGATGCCAAGAGTTAAAGCTAAACGAAGTATCATAATTAACCTCCACCAATAATCACAATTTTTAAGGAGTATAGCACGGTCATCTGCGTTGTGGCGAAGCAAGCGCCAATGTCGCGTTCAATTGGCTGCAAACTGGCGGTTTTACATGTCTTTGCAGATTGTTAGAGGAATTCGAAACTGTACGGACATTCGCGTGCAATCACGCAGGCAGCAAGAATCCTCTCAGGGTTTGATTCGGTACAACCCGAATGGTGCGCCAACCACTTGTCATCTCTCCTGATCCCATGTAAACGCCGCCTTTATCGTCTTCGGGCGAGATTCTCTCGTGGGAGGTTGCTGGGGTCGCGATCCCGGACCGGACCACGCAACATAATCTGGGTGGGACGCGTTTCACCCAAGTTGAAAGGAAAACCAAATGGCCAAGAAGCTTGCTGGTACAATGAAACTGCAGGTTCCTGCAGGTCAGGCGAACCCGTCGCCGCCAGTTGGTCCGGCGCTGGGTCAGCGCGGCATCAACATCATGGAATTCTGCAAGGCGTTCAACGCCAAGACAGCAGACATGGAGCCTGGCGCTCCGTGCCCGACCGTGATCACCTATTATCAGGACAAGTCCTTCACCATGGACATCAAGACGCCGCCCGCGTCTTATTACCTGAAAAAAGCAGCTGGTCTGAAGCCGGTCGGTAAGCGTAACCGTCCCCGCGGCGCGGAAAACCCAGGTCGTGAGACCGTGGCAACCGTGACCTCGAAGCAGGTTCGCGAAATCGCCGAAGCCAAAATGAAAGATCTGAACGCCAACGACATCGAAGGCGCAATGCAGATCATCCTGGGCTCGGCCCGCTCCATGGGCATCGAGGTGAAGTAAGATGGCAAAACTCGGTAAACGTACCCGCGCTGCGCGCGAAGCTGTCGTAGGCAAGGAAAACCTGTCGGTTGATGAGGCAGTTGCCCTGGTCAAAGCCAACGCAACCGCGAAATTCGACGAGACCATCGAAATCGCGATGAACCTGGGCGTTGACACCCGTCACGCTGACCAGATGGTTCGCGGCGTTGTCGGCCTGCCGAACGGCACCGGTAAAGCGATGCGCGTTGCCGTCTTCGCTCGTGGTCCCAAGGCAGACGAAGCAAAAGAAGCAGGCGCCGATATCGTCGGTGCAGAAGACCTGATGGAAACCATTCAGGGCGGCACCATCGAATTTGATCGCTGCATCGCAACCCCGGACATGATGCCGATCGTCGGTCGTCTGGGTAAGGTTCTGGGCCCCCGCAACCTGATGCCGAACCCCAAAGTTGGTACCGTGACCATGGACGTGAAAGCGGCCGTGGAAGCAGCCAAGGGTGGTGAAGTTCAGTTCAAGGCGGAAAAAGGCGGCGTTGTTCATGCCGGTGTTGGCAAAGCGTCGTTCGACGAAGCCAAACTGGCTGAAAACGTCCGCGCGTTTGTCTCGGCTGTTGCCAAGGCGAAACCGTCGGGCGCCAAAGGCACCTATATGAAGAAAATCGCGCTGAGCTCGACCATGGGCCCCGGTGTGACCGTTGATGTAGCAGAGGCCTCGGGCGACTAAGCCAGACAAATCTGATGCAAAGAATTGATCCCGGGTGGTGCAAACTGCCCGGGATTTTCATTTTGCCGGGTTCGGTGCGAAGATAAATCGCATGCATTTCAGTTCTGGCAATCGAACGGACCATGGCTATGGAAACTAAGCGCGAACTCCTCCAAAGATTTCTTAAGGGTTTGGAGACCGGTGACGCCATGGCGGCAGCGGTTGTGAATGAAAAGAAGTACATCCAGCACAACCCTCAAACTCACGAAGGCAGCGAAGGTATTGCCGACCTGTTCGCAAGGCTGTCCAAAACCTCACCCAAGGTTACATTCAAAAGGGTTTTCGAGGATGGCGACTTTGCCTTTGCGCATATTGAGTACGATTTCAGTAGCCTGCGCGCCGCGTTCGAGGTGTTTCGGTTCGAAGATGGCAAGGCCGTAGAGCATTGGGACAACATTCAGCCTTTGCGCGGTCCAAACCTTTCTGGGCGTGGAATGCTGGATGGTCACACCGAAGTAACAGATCTTGAGAAGACGGAAGAAAACCGGGCCGCTAGCAGCATGTTTGTTACAGACGTTCTGATAAAGCGCAGGTTTGAAAGATTGGTGGACTTTGTTGCAGAGGATCTAAAACAGCACAATCCGGATACGGCCGACGGAATCGTAGCGCTCAAGAACGTGTTGGAAGGAACAAACGAAAGCGGGACAAAATTTGTCTACAAGCATTTGCATCGGGTTTTGGCAGAGGGAAATTTCGTCCTTTGCGTGTGTGAAGGGGAAAGAAATGGGGTGCATTCCAGCTTTTATGATTTGTATCGCTGGGACGCTGATCAGATCGTCGAACACTGGAGTACCATCGAAGCGGTTCCGCCGCGCGAGGAATGGAAAAACGACAACGGGAAGTTCTGAAAACATGCCCTTGGAAATTGGGTGCTGTATGATCTGAATTGGGTGTAATTTACCCCTTGGAAACCCCCTCCATCTGCCCTAAGAAGACCTGCGGAACAAAGCGTGCGATTCGTCGTGCGCTTTGTTTCGTTTCGTCCAAGACGGTGGGTGGGTCCGTTCGGCCCCTTAATTCCCTGCCTGAGACGGGTAAGACCAAAGAATTCTGGGGGTCCCACCCTCGGGCGCATTTTGGCCAATCCCGTAACAAGGACCTGAACGCCGGAGCGAAAGCTGCGGCAAATATGAGCCGGGGTGAGATTTCGCCCCTAACTTGGAGAGAACTGTGGATAGAGCCCAGAAAGAGAAAGTGGTCGAGGAACTCGGCCAAATCTTCGAAAGCTCTGGCGTCGTAGTGGTTGCCCACTACGCCGGTCTGACAGTTGCCGAGATGCAGGACCTGCGCGCGCGTGCACGCGAAGCGGGCGGTTCCGTGCGTGTTGCCAAAAACAGGCTCGCCAAAATCGCCCTTGAGGGTAAGCCGTGTGCAAACATGGCCGACCTGCTGACAGGGATGACCGTTCTGACCTATTCCGAGGACCCCGTGGCAGCAGCCAAGGTGGCCGAGGACTTCGCCAAGGAGAACAAAAAGTTCGAAATCCTTGGCGGTGCAATGGGCGAGAACGCTCTGGACCGCAAAGGCGTCGAAGCTGTTTCGAAAATGCCGTCTCGCGAGGAGCTTATTGCTTCGATCGTGGGCTGCATTGGCGCACCTGCTTCGAACATCGCCGGCGCGATTGGCGCACCTGCAAGCAATATCGCAAGCATCCTTTCCACCATCGAAGAGAAGGCGGAAGCTGCGTAAGCGGTTGGCACTGAATGATCTGCGTGGGGCATGTGCCCTGACGTTGGAACACACACTGTAAACGGAAAGAGCTGATAAAATGGCTGATCTGAAAGCACTCGCAGAAAGCATCGTGGGTCTGACCCTGCTGGAAGCACAAGAACTGAAAACCATCCTCAAAGACGAATACGGCATCGAGCCCGCAGCTGGCGGCGCCGTAATGGTCGCAGGTGCAGCTGGCGACGCCGGCGGCGCAGCTGAGGAAGAAAAAACCGAATTCGACGTCGTTCTGAAGAACGCCGGCGCATCGAAAATCAACGTCATCAAAGAAGTTCGCGGCATCACCGGCCTGGGCCTGAAAGAAGCCAAGGAACTGGTCGAAGCCGGCGGCAAGATCAAAGAAGGCGTGGACAAAGCAGAAGCAGAAGACGTCAAAGCCAAGCTGGAAGCAGCTGGCGCCGAAGTCGAACTGGCCTAAGCTTATCCTCAGGTGCATCGCTGATGTGCCGAAAAATTTGGCTGGGTCCGGAGAAATCCGGGTCCAGCCGAACCTGTCTTAGAAAGGGCCTCAAGACGCGAGGCGTTTTCTAAGACACGGTTTTCGGATCGGGAGGACGCCTTCGGGACGGTGGCCATGAATTGATCCGGACGTGTTGTCTCGATTGTGCAAGATGCCGGGGCCCGACGGTGTCTTTGCCCGCTGAGAACATCGAAAGGTGACATCTGACATGGCTCAAACGTTCCTTGGCCAGAAACGTCTTCGTAAATATTACGGCAAAATCCGCGAAGTGCTGGAGATGCCGAACCTCATTGAGGTCCAGAAATCTTCTTATGATCTTTTCCTGCGCTCCGGCGATGCAGAGCAGCCCACCGACGGCGAAGGCATCAAAGGCGTGTTCCAGTCGGTTTTCCCGATCAAGGATTTCAACGAAACCTCCGTTCTGGAATTCGTGAAATACGATCTGGAAAAACCCAAATACGACGTCGAAGAATGTATGCAACGCGACATGACCTACAGCGCGCCGCTGAAGGTAACACTGCGTTTGATCGTTTTTGATGTCGATGAGGACACCGGCGCAAAATCGGTAAAGGACATCAAGGAACAGGATGTCTTCATGGGCGATATGCCTTTGATGACGCCGAACGGCACCTTTGTCGTGAACGGGACCGAGCGTGTGATCGTATCGCAGATGCACCGTTCGCCCGGCGTGTTCTTTGACCACGACAAGGGCAAGACTCATTCCTCGGGCAAGCTTCTGTTTGCCTGCCGCATCATCCCGTATCGCGGCAGCTGGCTGGACTTTGAGTTCGACGCCAAGGACATCGTGTTCGCCCGGATCGACCGTCGCCGCAAACTGCCTGTGACAACCCTGCTCTATGCGCTGGGTCTGGATCAGGAAGCGATCATGGACGCGTATTACAACACCGTGTCCTACAAGCTGGACAAGAACAAGGGTTGGGTCACTCCGTTCTTCCCCGAGCGCGTGCGCGGCACCCGCCCGACCTATGATCTGGTTGACGCCAAATCCGGTGAAGTGATTGCCGAAGCGGGCAAGAAAGTTACCCCACGCGCGGTCAAGAAGCTGATCGACGAAGGAACCGTCACTGATCTGCTCGTTCCGTTTGATCACATCGTCGGCAAGTTTGTCGCCAAGGATATCATCAACGAAGAAACCGGCGCGATCTATGTCGAAGCCGGTGATGAGCTGACCCTGGAATACGACAAGGATGGCGACCTGATCGGTGGCACCGTCAAGGAACTGATCGATGCGGGCATCACCGACATCCCGGTTCTGGACATCGACAACGTCAATGTCGGTCCCTACATGCGCAACACCATGGCTCAGGACAAGAACCTGAACCGTGAAAGCGCGCTGATGGACATCTACCGCGTCATGCGCCCGGGCGAGCCGCCCACCGTCGAGGCTGCGTCGGCTCTGTTCGACACGTTGTTCTTCGACAGCGAGCGGTACGACCTGTCCGCTGTTGGCCGCGTGAAGATGAATATGCGTCTGGCTTTGGATGCGCCCGACACCCTGCGCACCCTGCGCCGCGAAGACATCGTGGCCTGCATCAAGGCGCTGGTGGAACTGCGTGACGGCAAAGGCGATGTGGACGATATCGACCACCTCGGCAACCGCCGTGTGCGTTCGGTCGGCGAACTGATGGAAAACCAGTACCGCGTCGGCCTGCTGCGCATGGAGCGCGCAATCAAAGAGCGTATGTCGTCGGTCGAGATTGACACCGTCATGCCGCAGGACCTGATCAACGCGAAACCGGCGGCGGCCGCGGTTCGTGAATTCTTTGGCAGCTCGCAGTTGTCGCAGTTCATGGACCAGACCAACCCGCTGTCCGAGGTTACCCACAAACGCCGTCTTTCGGCGCTTGGCCCCGGTGGTCTGACACGTGAACGTGCGGGCTTTGAGGTGCGCGACGTTCACCCGACCCACTATGGCCGGATGTGCCCGATCGAAACGCCTGAAGGTCCGAACATCGGTCTGATCAACTCGCTGGCCACCTTCGCCCGCGTGAACAAGTACGGCTTCATCGAAACCCCTTATCGCGTCGTAAAAGACGGGCAGGTGACCGACGAGGTCCACTACATGTCCGCGACCGAGGAAATGCGTCACACCGTGGCGCAGGCCAACGCGACGTTGGATACGGATGGCAAGTTCATCAACGATCTGGTTTCGACCCGTCAGGCGGGTGACTACACGCTTGCCCCGCGCGAGAATGTAGACCTGATCGACGTGTCGCCGAAACAGCTGGTCTCGGTTGCTGCCTCGCTGATCCCGTTCCTTGAAAATGACGACGCCAACCGCGCTCTTATGGGCTCGAACATGCAACGTCAGGCGGTTCCGCTGCTGCGGGCCGAGGCACCGCTGGTCGGTACCGGCATCGAGGAAAAGGTTGCGATCGACTCGGGTGCTGCGATTCAGGCGAAACGCGCCGGTATCATCGACCAGGTCGATGCCCAGCGTATCGTTATCCGCGCCACCGAGGATTTGGAACTGGGCGACGCTGGCGTTGACATCTATCGTCTGCGCAAATTCCAGCGTTCGAACCAGAACACCTGCATCAACCAGCGTCCGCTGATCAAGGTGGGTGACACCGTCCAGAAGGGCGAGGTCATCGCTGATGGTCCGTCGACCGATATGGGTGAACTGGCCCTTGGTAAGAACGTGGTCGTCGCGTTCATGCCGTGGAACGGTTACAACTACGAAGACTCGATCCTGATCTCGGAACGTATCGCGCGTGACGACGTCTTTACCTCGGTCCATATCGAAGAGTTTGAAGTCGCCGCCCGTGACACCAAGCTGGGCCCGGAAGAGATCACCCGCGACATCCCGAATGTCGGTGAAGAAGCGCTGCGCAACCTCGACGAGGCTGGCATTGTTTACATCGGCGCGGATGTTGAGCCGGGCGATATTCTGGTCGGCAAGATCACTCCGAAGGGCGAAAGCCCGATGACCCCGGAAGAAAAGCTGCTGCGCGCCATCTTTGGTGAAAAAGCATCTGACGTGCGCGACACTTCGCTGCGCGTGAAGCCGGGCGACTACGGTACGGTCGTTGAAGTCCGCGTGTTCAACCGTCACGGTGTCGAGAAAGACGAGCGTGCGCTGCAGATCGAGCGTGAGGAAGTCGAACGTCTGGCCCGTGACCGGGACGATGAGCTGGCGATCCTTGACCGCAACATCTATGCGCGTCTGCAAGGTCTGATCCTGGGCAAAACCGCTGTCAAAGGCCCGAAAGGCGTCAAGGCAGGGTCGGTGATCACCGAGGAGCTGCTGGAAACCCTGACCCGTGGTCAGTGGTGGCAGCTGGCGCTGGAAGACGAGCAGGATGCACAGATCGTCGAAGCTCTGAACGAGCAGTACGAAGTGCAAAAGCGCGCTCTGGACGCCCGTTTCGAGGACAAGGTCGAGAAAGTCCGTCGTGGCGACGATCTGCCGCCGGGTGTGATGAAGATGGTCAAAGTCTTCATCGCCGTGAAGCGCAAGTTGCAGCCGGGCGACAAGATGGCTGGTCGCCACGGGAACAAAGGTGTGATTTCCAAGGTTGTTCCGATGGAAGACATGCCGTTCCTGGCCGATGGTACGCCGGTCGACTTCTGTCTGAACCCGCTGGGCGTGCCGTCGCGTATGAACGTCGGTCAGATCCTTGAAACCCATATGGGTTGGGCCGCACGCGGTCTGGGCCTGAACATCGATGAGGCGCTACAGGAATACCGCCGTTCGGGCGATCTGACGCCGGTACGTGACGCGATGAAACACGCCTATGGCGAGGATGTCTATGAAGAGGGCATCAGCGGCATGGACGAGGACCAGCTGATCGAAGCGGCCAGCAACGTCACCCGCGGTGTTCCGATCGCAACCCCGGTCTTTGACGGCGCCAAAGAGGCTGACGTCAACGACGCGCTGGTGCGCGCGGGCTTCTCGGAAAGCGGTCAGTCGATCCTGTTCGACGGTCGTACCGGTGAGCAATTCGCGCGTCCGGTGACCGTGGGCATCAAGTACCTGCTGAAACTGCACCACCTGGTGGACGACAAAATCCACGCGCGTTCGACCGGGCCGTACAGCCTGGTTACCCAGCAGCCGCTGGGTGGTAAGGCGCAGTTCGGTGGTCAGCGCTTTGGTGAGATGGAAGTCTGGGCTCTGGAAGCTTACGGCGCCGCCTACACCTTGCAGGAGATGCTCACCGTGAAATCGGATGACGTCGCCGGCCGGACCAAGGTCTATGAGTCGATCGTCAAGGGCGAGGATAACTTTGAAGCGGGCGTACCGGAATCGTTCAACGTTCTGGTTAAAGAAGTCCGTGGCCTCGGCCTGAATATGGAACTCCTGGATGCGGAGGTTGAGGAGTAAGGGCGCTGCCCTTTCTCCCGTCCCCCCTTCCGCAAGATTTGAGGTAACAAATGAACCAGGAAATCACCAACAACCCGTTCAACCCGCTGACGCCCCCGAAGGTTTTCGACGAGATCAAGGTCTCGCTGGCGTCGCCCGAGCGGATTCTGTCTTGGTCCTATGGCGAGATCAAGAAACCCGAAACCATCAACTACCGGACGTTCAAGCCTGAACGTGACGGCCTGTTCTGCGCGCGTATCTTTGGCCCGATCAAAGACTACGAATGTCTGTGCGGCAAATACAAGCGGATGAAGTATCGCGGCGTCGTCTGCGAGAAATGCGGTGTGGAAGTCACCCTGCAGAAAGTCCGCCGCGAGCGTATGGGCCACATCGAACTGGCTGCGCCCGTCGCGCATATCTGGTTCCTGAAATCGCTGCCGTCCCGCATCGGTCTGATGCTGGACATGACACTGCGCGATCTGGAACGCGTTCTGTACTTTGAAAACTACGTCGTCATCGAGCCCGGTCTGACCGACCTGACCTACGGCCAGATGCTGACTGAAGAAGAGTACATGGACGCGCAGGATGCTTATGGCATGGACGCGTTCACCGCGAATATCGGTGCTGAAGCCATCCGTGAGATGCTGGCCCAGATCGATCTGGAAGCCGAAGCCGAGCAGCTGCGCGCTGATCTGGCCGAAGCGACCGGCGAACTGAAGCCCAAGAAGATCATCAAGCGTCTGAAGGTTGTTGAATCCTTCCTCGAGTCGGGCAACCGGCCCGAATGGATGGTGATGACCGTGATCCCGGTCATCCCGCCGGAACTGCGTCCGCTGGTTCCGCTGGATGGTGGCCGCTTTGCTACCTCGGATCTGAACGATCTGTATCGCCGCGTCATCAACCGGAACAACCGTCTGAAGCGTCTGATCGAACTGCGCGCGCCTGACATCATCGTCCGCAACGAAAAGCGGATGTTGCAGGAATCCGTGGACGCCTTGTTCGACAACGGCCGTCGTGGCCGCGTGATCACCGGTGCCAACAAGCGTCCGCTGAAATCGTTGTCGGACATGCTGAAAGGCAAGCAGGGTCGCTTCCGTCAGAACCTTCTGGGGAAACGCGTCGACTTCTCGGGCCGTTCGGTCATCGTGACCGGTCCGGAGCTGAAGCTGCACCAGTGTGGTCTGCCCAAGAAGATGGCGCTGGAACTGTTCAAGCCGTTCATCTACTCGCGCCTTGAAGCCAAGGGTCTGTCTTCGACCGTGAAGCAGGCGAAGAAACTGGTCGAGAAAGAGCGTCCCGAAGTGTGGGATATCCTCGACGAGGTGATCCGCGAACACCCTGTCATGCTGAACCGCGCGCCGACGCTGCACCGTTTGGGCATTCAAGCGTTCGAGCCGGTCCTGATCGAAGGTAAAGCCATCCAGCTGCACCCGCTGGTCTGTTCGGCCTTTAACGCCGACTTCGACGGTGACCAGATGGCTGTGCACGTCCCGCTGAGCCTTGAGGCCCAGCTGGAAGCCCGTGTTCTGATGATGTCGACGAACAACGTTCTGTCGCCTGCAAACGGTGCGCCGATCATCGTTCCGTCGCAGGATATGATCCTGGGTCTGTACTATGTGACCCTGGAACGCGAAGGCATGCCGGGCGAAGGCAAGGTCTTTGGATCGATCGAAGAAGTTCAGCACGCGCTGGATGCGGGCGAGGTGCATCTGCACTCGAAAATCACGGCCCGGATCACGCAGATCGACGAGGAAGGCAACGAAGTTCAGAAGCGCTATGAAACCACCCCGGGCCGTCTGCGTCTGGGTGCGTTGCTGCCGATGAACAACAAGGCGCCGTTCGATCTGGTCAACCGTCTGCTGCGGAAGAAAGAAGTGCAGCAGGTGATCGACACCGTCTACCGTTACTGCGGTCAGAAAGAGTCGGTGATCTTCTGTGACCAGATCATGTCGATGGGCTTCAAGGAAGCGTTCAAGGCGGGCATCTCGTTCGGCAAGGATGACATGGTCATTCCGAAGGACAAGTGGAGCATCGTCGATGACACCCGCAGCCAGGTGAAAGACTTTGAACAGCAGTACATGGACGGCCTGATCACTCAGGGCGAAAAGTACAACAAGGTTGTCGATGCCTGGTCGAAGTGTAACGACCGCGTGACCGAGGCAATGATGAGCACGATCTCGGACGTTGCCAAGGCCGAAGACGGGTCGGACATGGAGCCGAACTCGGTCTACATGATGGCCCACTCGGGTGCGCGTGGCTCGGTCACTCAGATGAAACAGCTGGGCGGTATGCGGGGCCTGATGGCCAAACCGAACGGTGACATCATCGAGACGCCGATCATCTCGAACTTCAAGGAAGGTCTGACCGTTCTCGAGTACTTCAACTCGACCCACGGTGCCCGTAAGGGTCTGTCGGATACCGCTCTGAAGACGGCGAACTCGGGTTACTTGACCCGTCGTCTGGTGGACGTGGCGCAAGACTGTATCGTTCGTGAGATCGACTGCGGCACCGAGCGTGCGATCACAGCCGAAGCAGCCGTGAACGACGGTGAGGTTGTCGCCTCGCTGGCCGAGCGCGTGTTGGGCCGTGTAGCCGCTGACGATGTTCTGCGTCCGGGCACCGATGAGGTGATCGTCGCAGCCGGTCAGCTGATCGACGAACGTATGGCCGATACCATCGACGAAGCCGGCGTTCAGTCGATGCGCATCCGCTCGCCTCTGACCTGTGAGTCCGAGGAAGGCGTCTGTGCGACCTGCTATGGTCGTGACCTTGCACGCGGTACGATGGTGAACACAGGTGAAGCTGTCGGCATCATCGCGGCTCAGTCGATCGGTGAACCCGGTACACAGCTGACCATGCGGACCTTCCACATCGGTGGTGTTGCGCAAGGTGGTCAGCAGTCGTTCCAAGAAGCCAGCCAGGAAGGTATCGTTTCCTTCGAGAACCCGCAGATTCTGGTCAACGCAGCCGGCGAAAGCCTGGTCATGGGCCGGAACATGAAGCTGGTGATCAAGGACGAACACGGCGAAGAGCGTGCCAGCCACAAGCTGGGCTACGGCTCCAAGCTGTTCGTCAAGGACGGCACCAAGGTGGCCCGTGGCGACAAGCTGTTCGAGTGGGACCCGTACACCTTGCCGATCATCGCCGAGAAAGCCGGTACTGCGAAATATGTCGATCTGGTTTCGGGCCTCGCTGTCCGCGACGAGACCGACGAAGCAACCGGCATGACCCAGAAGATCGTGATCGACTGGCGCGCCGCCCCCAAAGGCAGCGACCTCAAGCCCGAGATCATTCTGGTTGGCGAAGATGGCGAGCCGGTCCGCAACGATGCGGGCAACCCGGTTCACTATCCGATGTCGGTGGATGCGATCCTGTCGGTCGAAGACGGCCAGAAGGTCGAAGCCGGTGACGTCGTCGCGCGTATCCCGCGCGAAGGTGCCAAGACCAAGGACATCACCGGTGGTCTGCCGCGTGTGGCCGAACTGTTCGAAGCGCGCCGTCCCAAGGATCACGCGATCATCGCCGAGGCCGATGGGTACGTGCGCTTTGGCCGCGACTACAAGAACAAGCGCCGCATCAGCATCGAACCGGCGGACGAGTCCATGGAGACCATCGAGTACATGGTACCCAAGGGCAAGCACATCCCGGTCGCCGAAGGGGACTTCATCCAGAAGGGTGAATACCTGATGGACGGTAACCCTGCGCCGCATGACATCCTGTCCATCATGGGTGTCGAAGCGCTGGCCGATTACATGATCGACGAGGTGCAGGACGTGTATCGTCTGCAGGGCGTGAAGATCAACGACAAGCACATCGAGGTCATCGTGCGCCAGATGCTGCAGAAGTGGGAGATCCTGGATTCAGGCGACACCACCCTGCTGAAGGGCGAACATGTCGACAAGCAAGAGTTCGACGCGGCCAACGAAAAGACCATCGCCCGCGGTGGTCGCCCTGCTCAGGGTGAGCCGATCCTGTTGGGGATCACCAAGGCCTCGTTGCAGACGCGCTCGTTCATCTCGGCGGCGTCGTTCCAGGAGACCACCCGCGTGCTGACCGAAGCTTCGGTTCAGGGCAAGAAGGACAAGCTGGTCGGCCTGAAAGAGAACGTCATCGTCGGTCGTCTGATCCCCGCCGGTACCGGTGGGGCAACGCAGGCCGTCCGCCACATCGCGCAGTCGCGTGACAACGTGGTGATCGAAGCCCGCCGGGAAGAGGCCGAGGCCGCCGCCGCCCTGGCCGCACCGATCATGGATGATGATATGGTCGGGGATGAGTTGGACGTTCTGGTCGAAACACCGGAAAGCCGCGAATAAACCGCGTCATTCAGAATCAAACAGAAAAAGGCCCTGCGATTTCGTGGGGCCTTTTTTCCTCGCCTCTCCTGGTACGCAATTGTGAACCGGTGTGACAGAGCAAAGCCTTTGACCCGATTGCATCAGGCTTGTGGTTCTGCAATCGGTGGTTTAGCGCTGTACTGTGTTTTCGGATTATTTTGAGCTGAACAATGGACACCAAAAGCAACTCTTTCGAGGACCGTGTGGCGCGAATCAAGAAGCGTTCGGAAGAAAACACACGCAAGTCGCCTATGCCTCGAACCGAGAGTATCTGGCAACGTCTGGGGTATCCCGCTGCGTTTCTGGGGGCCTTTTTACTGGGTGTTTTTGCGGTCTTCCTGTCCCGACTGATTCAATATCAATCGGTCGGCATTCCGGTGCCCGGCAAGGTAGGAACGCAGGATTTCGTCAGCCTCGGCCTCGCAGGCGGGGCCTGCATCATGGTTATGCTGTTTCTGAAAGGTAAACTGCGAGAGTTCGCCGGGGCGCTCACGGTTGGCGCGTTGGTGACGACCTTTTCCTTTCATAATTTCGTGTGGAAATATCCTGTGATTTTCGAACTTGTATACGGGGAAGACTGGGTGGAGTTTGTGAAAGACACGACAGAGCCTTCCAGCCTGAATCTGTTCGGGACCATCCTTCCATTCGGTTGATGATCTTTGTACCCCTTGGAGCGTTGTTGACATCCAGCCCGACTCGGCGGCCAATGCGGGGCAATCAATTGCCCCGGAGCCCGAAGCAGCATGACCCCAAACACCAAAGGCGCTTTGCTGATGATGGGCAGCATGGCTGCCTTCACCCTGAACGACACACTGGTGAAGGTTGCCTTGCAGGATCTGCCATTGTTTCAGTTGGTGGCCATGCGCGGGTTTCTGGCGGCATTTCTGATCTATGTGCTAGCCCGGTACCTGGGCACGTTGCATCTGAATTTTTCGCGCCATGACAAGTGGCTGGTTGCACTGCGCTGCCTTGCAGAGCTTGCGGCGACATTCTTTTTCCTGACGGCGCTGAAGAACATGCCGCTTGCCAATGTTACGGCCATTCTTCAGGCATTGCCTCTTACGGTAACATTGGGTGCTGCTCTGGTTTTTTCCGAACAGGTTGGTTGGCGACGCGCTTTGGCAATCGCCGTGGGTTTCGTCGGAATGCTGCTGATCGTAAGACCCGGGCCAGAGGGGTTCAGCGTGTATTCCATCTATGCGCTGGTTGCAGTGGTTTCGATTACAGTTCGGGACCTCATCACGCGACGCATGTCAGCCGACGTGCCGTCAATGCTGGTTACCCTTGCCACCTCGGTTTCCATAGCGGGGGCTGCGGTAATAGCCTCGGTTTTCGAAGGATGGGTTGCGGTTTCGGTAACGGCGGGTTCTCTGGTCGCGGCGGCGGCCGTGTTTGTGTTGCTTGGCTATTTGTTCAGCGTCATGGTCATGCGGCAGGGAGATGTCGGATTCGTTGCACCGTTCAGATATTCCAGCCTGATCTGGGCGCTCGGGTTGGGTTGGGTCGTGTTTGACGAATGGCCTGACAGCCTGACGATGCTGGGTGCTGTCCTGATCGTGGGTGCCGGTCTGTTCACCTTGTTCCGGGCACGTAAGCGTCAGGGTTTGGCGTGACGCCGTCTGACCATGTCCGGATCAATGGCGAAACGGGTTTGAAACTCGAGCTCCTGCTGCCGGGTAAGAGGGTTGAGCGCGACATCCGTGTTTCTGGTTCGCGGTGAGTCATTGAACCGGTTCAATCCCCGTACCCACATCGGACTATCGGGTCGGGTCACAACGGGCATCGCGCGGTTGATCCTGTTATGGGCAAAATTCATGATCGATTTCTGCTGCCCGCCTTGCACGTACATTCCCAGACCGGCAGAGATCAACGGGCGATGCACACGCGTGGCCCGTATCCCCTCGGAACTGGCGCGGGCCAGATAACCGCAGTTGAAGTCAACGGCGACCATCGCGTGCCTTTCGAACAAGCCGACACATTCCCTGACACAGCCTCGAAACCGCTCGACAAAATCCACGGCCACTGCATCATCATCGTCGTGGCGAAACTGAAGGCAGGGTTGATCGGAATCGTTCCGCGCCGAATTCAGGACATCCTGCATGACTTTTCTGTGCCGCCCCGGAGGTTTCGCGACAATGCGCACCTGTTTCAGCCCACCGGTCAGATCGTTGAGGCGGTCAAATGCCAGCTTGGGCAGGCAGTCACCGACCACGATCACCAACTGGAAATCTTCGTCGGACTGTTTTTTGAAACCGGGCAGGGCGACCGTCTCGAACAGGCGAAACCGCTCTTCCAACCTGTCGTGCTGGTACAGGAATTGCCGTCTTTCTTCGACACTTTCGTGCGTTGTCTGAAAGCCGCCAATTGCGGGATAGGAAAACCGACAAAGGCCAATCACTTGCATCTGTAATCCATCAGCAGATATTCGACCCGACTATGCCCTTGCCGCGGTTCAGCCGCAACCGGGACAGCGGCGCGCAGGAAAGGCAATCCTACAGGCTGCATTCAACGCGCGCGCCGGGGCGCTGGGATAGGGCTGTTGACACTTGGGACGACTCCCCCTATACGCGCGTCATCTCGGTACCGGGGGCCGCCCCGTAGCCGATTCCAGTAATGAACTGGTCAAGGCCCGGACAATTTTATAGTTCGCGCCCTCTGAGAACCAACCGCGACGTTCACCTCGGAATGGGAACGCTCGTGGGTTTTGCGCTTGTGGACGCATAAGTGCAGCGAATTTAGCCGCACGCAACGCGCGTGCATGTCATGTGTGTTGCAAAACGGGGAAAGAACCGGAATGCCAACTATTCAACAGCTGATCCGCAAGCCGCGGCAGCCCAAAGTCAAACGCTCGAAGTCCATGCACCTGGAGCAGTGCCCGCAGAAGCGCGGTGTCTGCACACGTGTCTATACCACAACGCCTAAAAAGCCGAACTCGGCGATGCGTAAGGTTGCCAAGGTGCGCCTGACCAACGGGTTCGAGGTCATCTCGTACATCCCCGGTGAAAGCCACAACCTGCAGGAACACTCGGTTGTTCTGATCCGTGGCGGCCGTGTAAAAGACCTTCCCGGTGTGCGTTACCACATCCTGCGCGGTGTTCTGGATACTCAGGGCGTCAAAGACCGTAAGCAACGTCGTTCGAAATACGGCGCGAAGCGTCCCAAGTAAGAAGGAGAGGCTGATATGTCACGTCGTCACGCCGCCGAAAAACGCGAAGTCCTGCCTGACGCCAAATTTGGCGACAAGGTACTGACCAAATTCATGAACAACCTGATGATCGACGGCAAGAAGTCGGTCGCAGAGCGCATCGTCTACAACGCATTTGACCGCGTTGAGAACAAGGTAAAGCGCGCTCCGGTCGAAGTGTTCCACGAAGCGCTCGACAACATCAAACCTTCGGTCGAGGTTCGCTCGCGCCGTGTTGGTGGTGCAACTTACCAGGTTCCGGTCGAAGTGCGCCCCGAGCGCCGCGAAGCACTGGCCATCCGCTGGCTGATCACCGCTGCGCGCGGCCGCAACGAAAACACCATGGAAGAACGCCTCGCCGGCGAGCTGCTGGACGCCGTACAGTCCCGCGGTACTGCCGTTAAGAAGCGCGAAGACACCCACAAGATGGCCGAGGCGAACAAAGCCTTCAGCCACTACCGCTGGTAATTCTAGAGGCTTATCCAAATGGCACGCGAATATCCGCTCGAACTATACCGTAACTTCGGTATCATGGCGCACATCGATGCAGGCAAGACGACCTGCTCGGAACGCATCCTGTATTATACTGGTAAATCCCACAATATTGGTGAGGTGCACGATGGCGCCGCCACCATGGACTGGATGGAGCAGGAGCAGGAACGCGGCATCACCATCACTTCGGCTGCGACCACCACGTTCTGGGAACGCACCGAGGACGGTAAAACCGCCGATACCCCCAAGCACCGCCTGAACATCATCGACACCCCCGGCCACGTTGACTTCACCATCGAAGTCGAACGCTCGCTGGCGGTTCTCGACGGTGCCGTCTGCGTTCTGGACGCAAACGCCGGTGTTGAGCCCCAGACCGAAACCGTGTGGCGTCAGGCTGACCGCTACAAGGTTCCGCGTATGGTTTTCGTCAACAAGATGGACAAGATCGGCGCAGATTTCTTCAACTGCGTTCGCATGATCGAAGACCGCACCGGCGCACGTGCTGTTCCGGTTGGTATCCCGATCGGCGCCGAATCCGAGCTGGAAGGTCTGATCGACCTGGTCACCATGGAAGAATGGCTGTGGCAGGGTGAAGACCTGGGCGCAAGCTGGATCAAAGCTCCGATCCGCGACAGCCTGAAAGACATGGCTGAAGAATGGCGCGGCAAGATGATCGAAGCGGCCGTCGAAATGGACGACGACGCGATGATGGAATATCTGGAAGGCAATGAGCCCGACGTTCCGACCCTGCGTAAACTGCTGCGCAAGGGCACACTGGAAATCGCGTTCGTTCCGGTGCTGGGTGGTTCTGCGTTCAAGAACAAAGGCGTTCAGCCGCTGCTCAACGCTGTGATCGACTATCTGCCCAGCCCGCTGGACGTTGTCGATTACATGGGCTTCAAACCCGGTGATGAGGACGAAGTTCGGGACATCGCCCGTCGTGCTGACGACAACATGGCGTTCTCGGGTCTGGCGTTCAAAATCATGAACGACCCCTTCGTCGGTTCGCTGACCTTCACCCGGATTTATTCGGGCGTGCTGAACAAGGGTGACTCGATCCTGAACTCGACCAAAGGCAAGAAAGAGCGCATCGGTCGTATGATGATGATGCACTCGAACAACCGGGAAGAGATCGAAGAGGCGTTTGCAGGCGACATCATCGCGCTGGCGGGTCTGAAAGACACCACCACCGGTGACACCCTGTGTGACGCGAAGGATCCGGTGGTTCTGGAAACCATGACCTTCCCCGATCCGGTGATCGAGATCGCGGTCGAGCCCAAAACCAAGGGCGACCAGGAGAAAATGTCTCAGGGTCTGGCGCGTCTGGCGGCCGAAGACCCGTCCTTCCGCGTGGAAACCGACCTGGAATCGGGTCAAACCATCATGAAGGGCATGGGCGAACTTCACCTGGACATCCTGGTGGATCGCCTCAAGCGCGAGTTCAAAGTCGAGGCCAACATCGGTGCGCCGCAGGTGGCCTATCGTGAAACCATCTCGATGCCGGTCGAGCACACCTACACCCACAAGAAACAGTCGGGTGGTTCGGGTCAGTTCGCCGAGGTCAAGCTTGAGATCACTCCGACCGAGCCGGGCGAAGGTTATTCGTTCGAAAGCCGCATCGTTGGTGGTGCTGTTCCGAAGGAATACATCCCGGGTGTCGAAAAAGGCATCCAGTCTGTCATGGACAGCGGCCCTCTGGCTGGCTTCCCCGTGATCGACTTCAAGGTTGCCCTGCTGGACGGTAAGTTCCACGACGTTGACTCGAGCGTTCTGGCGTTCGAAATCGCAGCCCGTATGTGTATGCGTGAAGGCATGCGCAAAGCTGGCGCGAAACTGCTGGAACCGATCATGAAGGTCGAAGTGATCACCCCGGAAGAATACACCGGCGGTATCATCGGCGACCTGACCTCGCGTCGTGGCCAGGTGTCTGGTCAGGAACCGCGCGGCAACGCGATCGCGATCGACGCGTTCGTTCCGCTGGCGAACATGTTCGGCTACATCAACACCCTGCGTTCGATGTCGTCGGGCCGTGCCCAGTTCACCATGCAGTTCGACCACTACGATCCGGTTCCGCAGAACATCTCGGACGAGATCCAGGCGAAATACGCATAAGCGAAGATTTGAGGGAGCGTGGGCATCACGCTCCCTTCATTACCGAAAAAGGAGGCCATCATGGCAAAGGAAAAGTTTGAGCGTACAAAACCGCACGTCAACATCGGCACGATTG